>PCWT01000009.1:0-4711 GCA_002796245.1 Gammaproteobacteria bacterium CG11_big_fil_rev_8_21_14_0_20_46_22
GATTTGCCACAATATGAAGAATTACCTGATGAAAATATTGACTCGGTGCTACATGACAGAAAGCATAAAACCGTCGATTAATAAGCAACATTATTTAACCGTTTAAGGAGATCTGTGTGAGCAATAAAAAGTTTTTAATCCTATTAACCATCAGTGTTATTTATATCACCTTTTCTTTGGCGTGTGATCCACTGGCTTTTCGACTAATTTCAGTATTCGGAATTACTATCAGTGGTTCTGTGATGTTGTACTCTGGCTTGTACCCGATGTTGGATATGTTGACGCGATTACTGGGTAAATACTTGGTAATCGTCATGATTGTTATTTTTCACTTTTGTGATTTCCTTTATTCTTATGCTTTATACCTGGTTAATTCGATGCCGCACCCTGCAAGCTTTATTCACTTACAAGCATACAATATTGTCATTATGCCCATTCCTCGTATGTTTTGGGCGGGCATTATTGGTTCAGTGATTGCCGGTATTGTTGAGGTGTTACTTTATGCTGTGATGCAAAAACATATTAAAAAGTTTTTCATCGCTTCGTTTATTTCAACGGCCATTGTGGTCATTGGACACGGCTTGCCGACGGACTATTTTGCTTTTGAAAAAATCTATCCTAACCAAGTCTGGCACTTAGTGTTTGCCAACATTGGCATGAATATCGTCATTTTAACCGTCTACATTACGATTGCTTCTTTAGTAATGAAGGCGATTGGTAAACAGTATTATCGAAGCGTTGATACGCCGATTGAAATGGGTGAAGAAGTTCGGGCATAAGCACTAATTTGTTTAAGTAATAGGCTAGGTAAGTTAATGAATCATTTAAAATGCCAGATTGCTTTATTGATTTTAGTAGGCTTTTTATTTGCGAGCACTAAAGTATTCGCATCAAATAACTTTATACCTCAACTGACGCATTACACTCAGAAAATGAATCAGTGTTTAAGCTGCAATAAACCGACGTATGCCCCTATTAATTACCACATTTACGGCAATTTTATTTTTGTTGATGGACATAAGCTTTGGGTAGAAAAATACGGCAAAGGTTCACCAGCAGTTGTGTTACTCAATGGTGGTGGCGAGACGATTCGCCAGTGGAATAAAATCATTCCAGTTGTTTCACGATATACCACAGTGATTGGCTATGATCGTCAAGGGCTTGGCCGTAGTGAAATCATTGATGACAAACCAAGAACTTCAGCTGCTGTGGTGAAGCGATTGCGTATTATTCTAAAAAAAGCGGATGTGAGACCACCTTATATCTTGGTTGCGCACTCAATAGGCGGATTATACGCTTCTTATTTTGCTAGACGTTATCCCAAAGAAATAGCAGGGCTGGTCATGGTCGATGCCAATAACCGTTATCAAGTCCATTTAAATGAATTGAATACAAAAGGATTGAGTGAGCAAGATAAACAATTATTAAATAAAATCATGCAGGATCACCAACATCTCACTCAAGTGACTCAGGAGGCAAAGCGATGGTTATCTAGTCAACAGTTGTCAGCGAGACAACATGCCAAGCTTGTAGAGGATTTGGAAGTGATGGGTAAGGCAGAGAGTGCAAATGAGCTAGAGAAAGCGGGTAAACTGCCAAACATTCCACTGATTGTTTTAGTGGAAAGCGAGACAACCGAGGGCTACCAACTTTGGCGAAGAATCAATCAACAGTTTGCTAACGAAGTGCCCTGTAGTCTTTATTATGTGGTACCAAAGAGCAATCATCATATTATGATTAGTCAGCCACTGGTTGTAGATCAAGCGATTAAAACAGTAGCCTTAGCGGTGAGAAAACATCAAACTTTATGTGGTCAATCACTATTCCCTAATAATAGAATTAGGAAGAATGTTAGGTGACGAGGCAAATTTTAGTTATTTGCCAAGCTTAGGCATATTGCAAAACAAACAGAGGTTTTTAAGGTGAGACTCATTAGAAAATTTAATCCATTCATTACTGCAATCATTATTGGGTTTAGTGGCATAGTGACACCCAATTTATCTTTCGCAGATCAACTGATACAAGCTCAGATGCCTATTAAACAGCTTCTTAATAACCTAACCACTTATACTAAAAAAATACAAAAACAGTGGCATGTGCCTGGTGTTGCTGTTGCAGTCGTAAAAGATAATAAAATTATTTACGCTAAAGGGTTTGGTGAGCGGAATGCCAAAGGACAACCCGTAACCCCTAACACGCTTTTTGATATTGCTTCGCTAACCAAATCATTTACTGCCGTTATGTTAGGTCTGCAAGTTGATCAAGGGAAATATACTTGGAATACTAAGGTCTTATCGCTTTATCCTAGCTTTAAACTCTATGATCAGAAAACCACACAAGCCTTCGAAATCAGAGACCTGATTGCACATGATAGTGGTTTACCTGCTGATGCCTTAGATGCTTTAGGAGATTTTGGTTATAGCACAGACCATACCCTTTATGCTTTGCGTTACGTCAAGCCAGCGGCGCCATTTCGTAACGAGTTTGCTTATCAAGATATCTTTTTAGCCGTGGCTAAGAAAATTATTGAAAAGAGTAGCGGTCATTCTTATACGGCAGACATTCATCAATGGATTTTTAAGCCCTTAGGGATGAACCGATCTTTTATTCGAACAGAGCCTAAATTAAAACAGGAAAAAAACGTTGCTCAACCTTTCTTGCTCACTTACCAATTAAAGAATTATCCTTACGCGCCTGATTCTCCTTATTTATCGAAGCAATGGGCGCTGGATATTGGTTTGGCTGGCGGCGGTATTCATTCGACAGCCGTAGACCTAGCCAAATGGCTAATGTTCAATATGAATAACGGTTCTTATGATGGCAAACAGTTGGTTTCTGAAAAAACGATGGAATTCATTCATACCCCTAAAACGGTTATTGAAAAAAATAAATCAGGTAAGACGGTGCTTGCTTACGGAGAGGGTTGGTTCATTGATAATAGCTCCTATCGTCCTTATACCCTACTTTATCATTCAGGTGGCGGCACGGGGATGCATGCTTTCATGGCTTATATCCCGCAAGCGAAGCTGGGCATGGTCGTCTTGACTAACAACTATACGACGAGTTTGCCAACCGTGTTAGTCCATTGGTTTTTTGATCATTATCTCTATGGTAAACCTCAAAAGAACTGGGACAAGATTTATTTAAAGCAACGAACTGAAGCAATCCAACAAGCAAAAAAAGCTACAGGAAGCGACCATTGCCTTTCTGATGCTAATGCAGATTTAACGCAATACGTTGGCACTTATTACAACCCGGTCTATGGTCAGTTGCTTATTTCAAAAGCAGAGAAAAAATTGAGTTTGACTATTGGCCCGCAAAAGATTCAATGGCAATTAAGTGCCTGCAAGAAAAATACACTCAAAGCCTTTTGGCCTGACCCCAATGGAATACCAGAACCGATGCTGAGTCCGGGACAAGATTTGATTTATTTTAAAGTTGACTCCAATGGTAACGTAAAAACGATGACAATCCCTTTTTTAAACGATACCAATAATGGTGTCTTTGTTAAGAAGAATTGATCTTTGTTCACAATAAACTATTTTGGAATCCGTAATGAAAATAACTGAACCAAGGTTTGCCATACTCTTTTTTAGTCAGCGAAGCAACGATCAGCAAGATGAAGCGTATTATCAAGATGCTCAATTGATGTTAGAGCGGGTGGCTGAACAGAAAGGTTTCTTAAGGCATGAGAGTGTAAGAAACCAATCAGGTTATGGTTTAACAATCAGCTATTGGGGAAATTTAGAAGCGATTAAACAATGGCGAAGTAATCCTGAACATAAGGTGATACAGGCCAAAGGTAGATCTCATTATTACCAAGATTATACAGTGCGATGTGTTGAGCTTTTATCGATGGGTGATATTTTTCAAGGTTCAAAAAAAGTATTTAATAATCTTTCAAAGCCTAATCGACTACAGATTGTTGTTAGTTATTCTGGAGGCAATTGCACTTCATTTGAAAATTATGTAAAAGCGTTTTTAGCAGAAGCTGATTCTATAAATATGAAATCCATCGTTGATTATGGGATGGAAAAAAGCATTGTGGTTATTGAGCTGGATAATCAAAGTGAGTCACCTACATTATTTCAATTAAGTAAAAATTTATTGAATCAGTTTGATTGTCAATTTTGGTATGGGCTACTCCAGCGGTCGTACTCATTCAATAATAAGCCGAGGGAATAAAAGGTTAAACTTGTTATCAAAAAAATGGTGCTATTACGGTTTGTGTTTAAGTGCTCATAATCAACTGGCGTTCAGTGGTATTTGAAAACGAGTTCGATTCTGAAACAGTAATATAAAAATTGGCAAAAAGAATAAAAACCGAAGCAGAATTACTAGTTCACTTTCACCTTGGCCTAATGAGGAAATAATGCTGGGTGAAAAAGCACCATACAGATCAGTGAGGCCATGCGCTAAGCTGACTAACAACAAGCTGCTATTGGTTTTGAGATAAAGCCAGGTTAAGAATAGACTGCTCATGATGGTAGATACCGTATACAACACAAATGACATTGGGTGTGCAATCAATACATAAAAATTCATCAGCGGTAAATGGAATAGACTCCAGGCAATCCCAATGATAATAGCTGCCGTGAAAGCATCAACACGCTGCATTAAGTGAGGAAGCGCATAGCCACGCCAACCTAATTCTTCACAGAAATAATAAAGCAGTGTGAAGACTGGGATCATGGCAAGACCGTAGAATTTC
>PCWT01000009.1:4738-9157 GCA_002796245.1 Gammaproteobacteria bacterium CG11_big_fil_rev_8_21_14_0_20_46_22
GCTGCCAAATAAAAGCAGGCGACTAACACAATGACAAGATAATAATAAAAGGGGTGAACGCGCCAATAGAGGATCGGTTTCATTAATTGAATGATGCCTTTACCACCGTATGCTAACCCCGCCAGTACAATGGCAGCTAATCCAGGCGCACATTCACCGAGCCAAAACCAGTCTGTGCCGCTCGTGGGTGAAATATGGAAGGTAGGAAAAATAATTAGCCAAACCAGACTAGACCAAACCAAGGTTAGCACAAAGAAGCTTATCACGGGATATTGTCGAGCAAGCTGCTTCATCACAGTCCTAAAATCAATGAATGTGCTTATTCTAGCAGAATACTGCCTTAGAGACAGGAGATTTTTCTGATACCATAGCAATCTATACGGCACGGAAAGAGGATAGGAAAGTGAATGAAATAAAAACAGAGATTTTGATTGACGCGAATGCTCAGCAGATTTGGCAGGTGCTAACTAATTTTAATGATTATCCAAAGTGGAATCAGTTTTTTACTCATATTGCTGGCGAATTAAAAATAGGTAGCAAGCTAATAGTGACCATCTCGCCGCCTGGCGGCAAACCGATGAATTTTACTCCAAAGGTGATTGTATTGAATGAGGCAAAGGAGCTGCGATGGTGTGGTGAATTTATTTCACGTTTTTTGTTTCAAGGTGAGCATTATTTTTTGTTAGAGCAGTTAAACGAAACTGAAACACGGTTTATGCATGGTGAATATTTTACTGGATTATTGACGCCTGTTTTTGAGTGGTTGGGTTTGTTAAAGAAAACCAAGCAAGGGTTTTGGCAATTTAATCAAGCGATAAAACAAAAAGCAGAATTATTAAAAGGCGAGGCGGCAAACAGTCTATGATAAGGAATTTATTCCAAATAATTAAAAGGAGCTAGGATGATCAAAAATAAAATTCGTCTGGCGCTGTTATGCGGCATTTTATTTTTAGGACAAAGTGTTTATGCTAAAAATGAAGTGGCTGTAAATTATATGGATACCAATATTGCTACGATTACTCATTTAATCAAGAACAAAAAAATCAGTTGTGAACAGTTGATTCAAAGTTACATCAATCGCATTGAACAATACGATTTAGCTTATACAAAAAATAAGCCGCCGATTAATGCCATTATTGCGATTAATCCGTTTGCATTAAGTCAAGCGCGTCGGATTGATTCAACGTTTTCTTCCGAAAAAAACTCGCCATTACTCTGCGTTCCCGTCGTTGTGAAAGATAACATTGATACAAACGATATGCCCACTACAGCAGGTTCATTATCACTATTGGGCTCTCAACCTAATCAAGACGCTTTTATTGTTAAAAAGTTAAGACAAGCCGGCGCTGTCATTATTGGAAAAGCAGGGATGGATGAATTTGCTTCAGGAACTTGGGGTATTAACTCTCGTCTGGGTAGAACGGGGGATGTTTATGACACGAATTTATTACCCGGTGGCTCTTCTTCGGGTGTGGCGGCGGCAGTGAGTGCAGGATTTGCGCTGGTGGGGATTGGTAGCGATAACAGCGGTTCACTGCGTATTCCAGCAGCTGCCAATGGTGTTTATACCATTCGCGGCGGAACAGGGGCAGTCAGTCAGACAGGGATTTTCCCGAGAGGAAACTTAGACGGAATCGCAGGGCCGATTGCTCAAAATATTGAAGATGTTGCAAAAGTCATGGATGTCATTGCAGTCAAAGATGATCAAGATAAAAAAACGCTAACAGTGATACGCCCAAACTCTTATACCCAGTTTTTATCCGCTCATGCGTTAAAAGGAAAGCGCATTGGTATTGTCACCTTATATGGAGATCAGAAAATAAACTATGATGGAAAAATAGCTGGCCATTATTATCAGCAAGCCATTCAAATCATGAAGCAACAAGGCGCAACCATTGTACCTAATCTACAATTTAAACAATTCATTACCGATCGAAGCAATAATGCAGCAGGAGAAGTGCAACAAATCAATGCTTATTTATTGTCTTTTCCTTCGACAAGAAAAAATTTTAAAGATATTTGCGAATCCAATAGAACCAGGATTTTTGGAACGCCCAAGGAATGTTTAGAATACAGTCATACCAATCCACGACTCAACGGGACTGCTTATAAAAAAGTACTAAAAAATTTCGCCACCAATCGTGCTTTAATTGAAGCAAAGATGCGACAGCTTCATTTAGATGCGTTGTTGCTTCCTATTAGTGAATCTGGCGTGCCTAATGCTAAGTTTGATAATCAATATTATACGATTTTATCTCCCAATTCGGGCTTACCTGCCGTTGAGTTTATTGTCGGCTTTACTAAAACCAATCCCTCATTACCGATCGCGATGCAGTTCGTTGGTCGTCAAAATGATGAAGCCAACTTATTGGGCATGGCCTACGCGTTTACGAGAGCAATTAAAAGAAAACCGCCTGTGCTCAATGACAAAGCTTCATCAGAATCGTTTGACACGATTGCTGAATTCAACAATAGAAAAACAGAAATTGGTTATCTGACCTATAAAAAACTGATTCAAAAGCAAGGTGTAAAATCAGTCACACCAAAAGCATTTCTTTCTATTTTACCGAGCACCTGATTTAGGAAATAGAGTATATGCTTTTAAGCAAGGAGCTAAAAAAGCCAGTGAAGAACCCAGTTAAAAAAACAAAAATTATTTTTCCTCATCTATTAGTTTGTTTGTTATTCATGTTGTTAGATCATTCATCACTAGCCGAAAGCGAGCAAACTTTAAACCAAGCACTTGTAAAGCTCGTACAATCAGAGAGAAATCATTATAAACTGCCAGCATTATCGGTCAGTATCTTATTGCCAGGTGAGCGGCTGCCAAGACATTATGTCAGTGGCTATTACACCAAGAAAATGAAACAAAAAATAACGCCGAATACATTGTTTCAAGTGGGTAGCATTACTAAGACCTTTGCTGCGACGATGGTTTTAAAATTAGTTGAAGAACATAAGCTGAACATAAATGATAAACTGGGTCGTTGGTTTCCAGAATATCCGAAATGGAAAGACGTCACCGTTAAAGAATTATTAACGCATACTAGCGGTGTCTATAAGGTTATTGATACCAAAAACTTTTGGCAGCATTTAAAAGTGAATCCAAAGCAGTATTGGTCGTTACAAGAATTAGCAAACTTAGCTTATCTTTACCCTGATTATTTTAAGGCAGGTCAAGGATATAATTATGCCAATACGGATTACATTTTATTGGGCATGATCATTGAGAAAGTAACCCATCAACCGATTAGCCAAGTATTTCGAGAATATTTATTAAGCCTAGAAAAATTCGGTCTGAAAAATACGTATTACACGGCTTCAGGTTATCCAAAAACTGTCATTAGCCGAGTGGCTCATGGTTATGATGACGAAGGTACATTCGGATATGGGGTTGATGTGACGAATGTCAGTACTTCATTTTCTGGTTCGGCGGGAGCTATTGTTTCAACACCGGATGATATTATTCTATTTTTAAAGCAACTATTTGCAGGCAAGATACTTTCGGCGCACTTGTTAAAACTTATGCAAACCCTCACTTCAGAAAAAACCGGCCAACCCATTTCAATTCAACAAGCTTTAATAAACCATCAAAACACAAAGGAATCTTGGTTTGATCTAGGTGAAGGTATGGGGATGGGATTGGTTTATTTTAAGGATTATGGCTTTGTCTGGATGCATGCAGGTGGCATGCCTGGTTATCAGTCGGCTTATACTTATAACCCTTGCAAGGGTATTTACGTGGTGTTGATGTATAACAAGCAACCGAAAGAGAATTTGGTGTTTGTAAAAATCACACAAGCAATTGTTAAAACGTTGGATAGCTCAGATCTAGTAAACTCTAAAATAAAGCATTACCAAGCAATGAACGCATTGTCTTGGTTTTGTAACAAGGAGTAAGTTGATGAATGAATTGCCTAGTGTTGAGCTTAGAAGACGAATTGACTTTGTGATCTATCGTTTTCATCCCTGCAACATGATGAAAGCAAAACCTTCTTGGAAGCGAGAGGATGCAGAGGTGTGGATGACTTGGATTGAGCAATTTGGCTGGGTTTGTGTTGATAGAGAGAGTAATATTGTGGGTGTGCCGTGGGGCGCCGTTTTAAATAGAAAAACATCTTTACCGCCTGAAGGTGAGTGGGTTAGCAAGAAAGGCGACAAATCTTATGTGTATGATCTGGTTTATTTGAAATAAATAATGGCTCATTAAATAAGGTCTGTTTTCATAATTTTTAAAATAAAGGTGCGCTGTACGTCACGGGGGACATGCGAATGTCCGTCGTGACGTACAGCGTACGTTTGATTCAAATCAAATAAAAACAACTAGTTAAATTCAAAAAACGTAAACATTCGCTTAACCCACCTGAAGTAACGAAGTATCGATCTCATATTTAGGTGATTCAGAGAAGCGTTGCTTGC
>PCWT01000010.1:0-14358 GCA_002796245.1 Gammaproteobacteria bacterium CG11_big_fil_rev_8_21_14_0_20_46_22
CCCCTTCAAATGCCTAAAAGTGTAACCTATGTCTCCGGTATAAAGTGTTACCTATGTCTCAAGTCGTACATTGGAGTCGTAGGTTGTGGGGGTGGGTTTTGGCTTTTATTGGCTGAACTGGCTGTTTCGCTGCTTAGGCCTGGAAGGGAAGCGGCCACGCCCAGCAAAGCGGGTTCAAGCCGACGTTTTTTGATTAACCAGACAATGCCAAAAATAGAGGCGACTGCCCCTGCGGCTGCTGCGGCATAAAGTATAATTTTTCGTCTACGCTGATTGGCGGTCACGTTGTTTTTTGGCATGGTGCTTCTCCATAAAATTGGCTTATTATGGTCAATAATGGACTGAATTATAGCTGACTTTCAAGTCAGGTTTGGTGTTTAATTTCTAAATTAAATCCTAGCGCGCTCGCGCACTTACTTAGGGCGTGTTTTCAGTATTATTTTTAATAACCTTGTTTGGTTGCTTTACTGCAATTTTCAGTTCATTTTTGAGAGTTGCATGTGTATTTTTAACAAAAGTGTGTAATACCAAAATCTTGCGCTTCATAACAGTACATTGACATCCCCGTCTGGCTAAAGCAGGGTGGGGATGTTAAGAGAAAATTCTACTTTTAGGGAAAAAACGAATTTAGGGGCTAACCGTGATGGCTTCCTATAGGCGCAGGTGGCGGTGCTGCTGCTGGCGGCACAGGCGGCAGCTGGGCAGCAAAAAAACCCATCACAGCTCGCACAATCACAGGCGCAAAAACCTGCCCAAACAAACCGCCCAAAAAAGCAGTGGAGAATGCAAAAAAGTCAAAATAAGCCAGAATCGCAGCATGGGTTCCTACACAAATTGCTCGCATAGTCTTCGCATGATTCGAGTAAGAAGCCCCATAATTTAATAATGCACTGATGGCAAAATTGACGCAATGCTGAGCAAAACCCAGCTGTGGAAATAGCAAAAAGGCCGCTAAGAAATCAAGCACAGCTAGCATAAAAGTTTTCCAGCGAGTCGGTGTATTAAATACTGTTGAGAAACCCGCGGACACAGCCTCTCTGACACAAGATGAAAAAAACATTGAGCCATAAGTAGGCGAATAGCCAGTAGAATGGCTCTTCGAAACCTCAGGAGGTGCCTCACAAGTTTTTAAGAGTAATTCTCGTTCCTGATCGCTCATAATGCGTACAGGCTCGCCAGAACGATTTGAGCGCTCGATCAAACGATGAGACAAGCTGAAAAACATTTTTGCTCTTTCTCTTCTTTTGCCTGAAAGTGAAGGAAGCAGTGCATTTTCAAAAGATAATAAAAGCTCTTTTGCAGTTTGAGACATATTTCCATCTCCTCTGTTATTTTGGGCTATCGTACTTTGAAAGGCTTAAGGTTTTCTTGCAGTCATTTATTACAATCCAATTCACCGCTAAACTGTGGAGAATTCTCCTCCAGGCTTGTCACGGACCTGATGAGGAATGCTCATGGCTTGGAGCGTGTTCAAATGAGCGCTCACTTTAAGAGGCGAGAATCGGCCCTTGATGTAAGCATCCAAATCTGTGCGATTATTGGCCATTATATGAGAGATAAATTACCGTGATAGCCAATGGTGTAGAGCTCACTCCTTCGGCGGATATCATGAGAAAAACCACACAAAATTCGTTGACTAATTGAGGGCACTATTATCAACATGAGTTCTGTGGCGGATCGAAGTTCAAGACCACAATTGGCGACCTATGCGGCGACTAAAGCAGCCGTAAAAAGTTTAACGGAATCGCTTCGTATGGCAAACGCTAGCTATAAAATTCGAGTGTGTAATGTGGCGCCAGCGAAAATCAGAACGCCAATGCTTATCACAGCTAATTTAAAGGGCGATCAAATCATTGAGATTCAGGATGTCGTTAACGCTGTATTATGGCTTTTTGAGCAACCGCAATCGGTTTGCATTCGTGATATTGTGATTGCGCCAACAACGTATGAGCCCTGAAAGCTGGCTTGCAATGCAAGCGCGGCATGATCTTTGGGTAACGAAGCAAGCAAGAGTTAAAAAAATTGATTTCACTAGGGCGTGTCCCTAAAGTTTCGGTAGGAGCGAAAATCAAGATAATTGTACAAAAGTTAAGTATGGTTTGAGGCGAATATTGAACATATTTAACGAAAAGCATCCTTAATTTTTGCCAATTTTGCTTGGTTTGCAGCCCAGCGACGACTTTAGGGACGCGCCCTAAATTAAGTGACGCTGCATGGTTATTGAAGGGCGGCGGGTTCCAGTAGATTATCTTTTAAAAGTAACATTATTTATTCAAAGCATTCAATCTTTGCCCTGCTTGAGCCAGTGTTTGTGCGAAAAAAATCAACTCTGGTCAGCTTACTGAAGCTCTTTGCCTGAAGGCGATTTTTTTACGATCTGGGCAACTGCTCAAACCTGTTTCTATGATTATGTGTTATTCTGTTCTCTATTTTTTGCATGAGTTTTTTCTTAAAAATATAGTTGTTCAATATGTTTTAACGCTGCGCTACACTGCAGGCTCTTCCTTTATCCCTCCTCACAAGGCTCATTGCGTGCGCGGCTTTGCTTTAATTTTTGTATGTTTATTTTTTATTTTTTTGGAGATTGATGATGAAAAAATTCGTGTTATTAGCTTTATCGTTGGGCTTGGTCTCAGCAAGTTTTGCGGCGACGGTCGATTTAAACACGGCCAGCGTTAAGCAGCTTGAGGCCTTGCCGGGTATCGGTCAGCACCGAGCTGAGGCGATTATCGCTTACCGCAAGGCGCATAAGGGCTTTAAGTCTGCTTCTGAGTTGTCGGCGATCAAGGGCATTAGCGAGAACTTGGTGAAAAAACTTCAGAAAGACGTGACGGTCTCATCCGGCAAAACTGAGGGTGCTAAAGCCTAAAGCTTTCTTGAATTAAAGTTGGGCGTCGGTATCGTGCAGTGTTTCGATGAATGTATCGAACGCGGCTTGTGTATCGCCGCCAGCTTTGGCACAAAGTTCCAGTTCTTTACTGGCCGCCTTCAAGCGAGGTGTGCCCGTATAACAGCAAGCACCGTGCAGTTTATGTGCGGCCTTGGCTAATTCGCTGAGGTCTTTGGCTTCAAAGGCGGCGAGCACTTCTTGCTCGTGCTCAGGTAGCATGGCTTTTAGCATCGCGAGCAACTCTTTGTGCATGTCTTCACTGCCACCGGCAAGCTCAATGCCGGCTTGTGTGTCGATCAGTGGGTATTGCTGAATGTTATTCATAGGTGCTCTCAGGTTTGAAGGTTTAGGCTATTTTAATCGGGTTTGTCAGCTTGATGCAATGCCTCTTCTGTGCGCGTCAATTTTTTTGCCTGCGCCCAAAAGTCTAAAAGTGCATCAAAGCTTAGCGCGCTCAGCGCGAGGTTTTGTTTTTCAAGCAGTGTTTCCATTGCACGAAAACGGCGCGTGAATTTTTGGTTGCTTTGATCCAGTGCGTGATGAACGGTTGTGCCTAAGTGGCGAGCTAAGTTCACGCAGGTAAATAGCACATCACCAAGTTCAAGCTCGATATCACGTTGCGAGTGTTTTTCGCGTACAGCTTCTTCAAGTTCATCCACTTCGTCTTTTAACGCTTGAATAATATCGAGAGCACTATCCCAATCAAACCCTGCGGCGGATACGATCGCCTGTATTTCCCCGGAGTATCCGAACGGGTCATTATTGATATCGATGTGATCTATAACGCTCATTTTAAAGTCTCTCGTAAGGGTTTGTGGGCTATAGCTGTTGTCGTAAAAAGGGCATCTCACCGGTTAATAAATGGACAGGTGCTGTTTCCAAATGCTGCTTGCTCTCTTTCAAGGAGGATGATACCTTGATTCGCTTTTTATTTATACCAAAAGGATTTGTGCCAAAATGAACCTTGCTAGGATTGCCTTATTTTTTTCTTTGCTTTTTTACTTTGATGCTTTGGCTGTCGCCGAGACACCGAATCTGCCTAAACCCGATCAAAGTCCGGCTCTGAGTATTGACCTGCAATGGCTCTACTTGAGACCGGGTGCGAGTAATTTGCAGTATGCGACTTACACTCAACCCTTACCTTTGCCGGCGCCTCACTGGATTACTCAAAATGTCTCACCTAGCTTTCACTCTGCATTTAGTGTGGGTATGCAGTATGACTTTGCAACGGCAGATGAGTTGCAAGCAGATTGGTTGCATCTGGCCACCAGTGATTCCAATAATATGAGTGCCAGTGGTAGTGCTTCCGTTGCGCCGCCTTATTATTTTGGGCCTTTGGCACAAGCTTTGTTTCGAAGTTCAGCGGTTGGGTCGGCAGACTTTAATGTGGACAATGTTAATTTGGGCTATGCGCACCAGTTTAAGATTAATCAGCATCTTCAGTTTTCACCGTTTATCGGTTTGGGTCTTGCGCGCTTGAAGCAATATCTGACGGCAAACTTCCAAGGCTATGACGCAGCAGTGGGTGGTAATCACTATAATATAACCTCATACAATACCTCTAAATATTTAGGCGCTGGCCCTCGCTTTGCTTTGGATACCACGGCTTCATTCTTGAATCACTTTGGTTTTCATGCTGACTTTGGTGCCGCGTTAATGGCAGGTTGGATGACGTCTGAAACAACCTTTCGCTCGCAAGGCCATGATAACCCTACTGCGGTGACAACGTCATTGGCTGATCAGGGTGTGGCCAGAATGGTGCCTGAGTTTGACAGTAATGTGAGTCTAAGTTACCAGATGGTTTTTCATTCGGGTTCAAGCCTGAGTTTGGCACTAGGTTACCGATTCAATGTCTATTTCAATGGTATTAACCAAGTTGTGCCTACCTCACTTGTACCTAACCAGTTTAACCAAGGCGTGATCGCCATTGAGACCTCTGGTCAAGATCAAAGCAACCTTGATTTTAATGGTCCTTACATCAAAGGTGTCTGGCGTTTTCAAACGTAAGGGACGTTGCCTTTTTGTTCGTGGTGACGGTGTATGTTTTTTATAAAACGTATTGGGCTTAATTATCTTTCACCCGCTTGACGGCTTTTACGTTCGGAATCAATGTGATTCTGTCGATAATGCGGCTGATATCTTCGAGTGACTTCACTTCGATGGTAAGCTTTAAATAGGCTTCTTGCGTTTTCTTGTCGCTGAAGGTGTTCAGTGCAAGGATGCCCACTTTCTCATTGTTCAACACTTGTGTGATATCGCTTAATAATCTTGCGCGATCGTACACGTCAACATGAAGGCTGACGGGGTAGCGTGCATGCGTGGTGTGTGTCCATTCCACTTCGATCATCCGATCATTATTTTCGGCCGCTAAATGCTCGGCATTTTTGCAATTTCGGCGGTGTACGGTGACGCCATGACCTTGTGTGATGTAGCCCACGATATCATCGCCGGGCACAGGTCGACAACAGTTCGCAATATTGCTGAGCAAGTCACCGGCGCCTGAAATGCTGATGTCGGTTCCGGCAGACTTTTTGCTGGTACTTTCTTCAAAATGTATCTCGCCCATTTCAGGTTTGGGTACGGGGCCTTGAATGGTGTAAATCACAGAGGCTAAGCGCAAATCGCCTCGACCTAGTGCGGCCAGAAAGCGATTGGCATCAGGGTGGTTGTGCTTTTCGGCAAGGTCTTCAAGTTTCGGAAGCTCCAGGTTGAGCCGGTCACATTCGCGCTCTAAAAGCTGCCGGCCGGTTTCAATATTACGCGATTGATCTTGTTGTTTAAACCACGATAATACTTTGGCGCGTGCGCGCGGTGTCTTTAAGTAGCCGCGTTGTGGAATCATCCAATCGCGACTGGGCTGCGAATGCTTGGTGGTGAGAATTTCAACCGTGTCGCCGAGCGTTAGGGTGTGTGTAAGCGCCACCATTTTGCCGTTGACTTTCGCGCCGCGGCAGCGATGGCCCACTTCGGTGTGCACATGGTAGGCGAAATCCAGCGGCGTGGCGCCCGTCGGTAAATCTAATATTTTGCCGTCCGGTGTGAACACATAGGTCCTGTCCTGAAATACATTGCGCTCAAGCTCGGCCGGTAAGTTGGTATCATCGCTGACTTCTTTTTGCCAGTCGAGTAATTGACGTAGCCATTTAATTTTTTGCTCGTAGCCAGAAGCACGGCTACCTTCTTTGTACATCCAGTGTGCGGCCACGCCCATTTCCGACTCTTCATGCATGGCAAATGTACGAATTTGAATTTCAAACACTTTGCCATCTTCATCGCTCACGGCCGTGTGTATGGATTGATAGCCGTTGGGCTTAGGATTTTGAACGTAGTCGTCAAACTCTTCTTGGATCGGTGTCCAGGTTTCGTGCGCAAAGCTTAAAATAGCGTAGCAATCGTCGATCGTGGGGACCAGCACGCGTACCGCAGTGGCGTCATAGATTTCAGAAAAGGGCACTTTCTTGCGCTGCATTTTTTTATAAATGCTGAAGATGTGTTTAGCGCGTCCTGCCACTTGGCCTTCGATGTGGCACTCGGCCAGGGCCTGCTGCAAGCGGCTGATGATCATCTCCACACGCGCTTGGCGCTCAAGTCGTCGTTCTTTTAGGGACTTGGCGATCGTTTTGTACGTGTCACGTTCTAAGATGCTAAAGGCCAAATCTTCGAGCTCCCATTTGAGTTCGCTGATGCCTAAGCGGCTGGCCAGTGGCGCGTAAACCTGATTGGTTTCTTGTGCTAAACGCAGTTGCTCAGCCTCAGAATGATGATGCACGGCGCGCATCACACACAAACGCTCGGCGAGTTTGATCACCACGGCGCGCACATCGCGCACCATGGCCAATAACATTTTACGAATATTATCGATTTGGTGATGGCTTTGCTGATATTCCAAGCGGGTGATGCTTTGCATGGCTTTGATATTGACCACGAGGATGGCAACGTCTTGGCCGAGTTGTTCTTCGATATCTTCAATGCGTAGGTCGGCGTGCTCTACCACGGAATAGACCAATGCGGCGGCAACGGCATCGCGGCCCATATTAAGCCCTGCGACAATCTCTGCGATCTCTAGGCTCGCTTCAAAACAGTTGCGTCCGTCGGGCGTTTTTTGATCTTCACCAGCAATACGGCTTAAGAAAACGGCTTCTTCGACTAAACCGTTGTCTTTCGCTCGGATCGAGTGTAGCCAGACATCGACGTCCACCTCCTGGTTTTCGTTGCGGGGGAGAGCTTTTCGGACCTTAACCATCGTTGTCGTTATCTTCGATTAAATCGCGGGCATCTTATCACGATTTGTCTTGGCGTGAAAACACAGCCATGGATTCCACGTGTGCGGTGTGGGGAAACATGTCCATCACGCCGGCTTTTTCAAGCGTATAACCTTTCTCATTCACGAGCATAGCAATGTCGCGCGCCAGGGTGGCCGGGTTGCAAGAAATGTAGACAATCTTCGCGGCATTGAAATGCTCGATGTGTTTGACGATGTGCTCAGCACCGGAGCGGGGCGGGTCGATGATCAGTTTATCATAGGCCTTGCACCACGGTGTGTGCTGAAAGTCTTGGATGAGGTCAAAGGCGTGAAAGTCGGTGTTATGAATCGCGTTGAGCTTGGCGTTTTCGCCGGCACGCTCGGCCATCTCTTGGCTGCCTTCCACGCCGGTGACGTGTTTGGCATGGCGTGCTGCGGCCAGGCTAAAATTACCCAGCCCGCAGAAAAGATCCAGCACGGTGTCGTCTGAGTTGAGGTCAAGTTCGTCAATCGCGCGGCTGACCATCGCCTGGTTGATGGGGAAATTCACTTGCGTGAAATTGTGGGGCATAAAGCCAAGTTTGAGGTCGAAATCGGGCAGTGAATAATACTGCTTGGGCAGCGCTTCGCCGTGCAAGCCTTGGATGGTGCTGGCGTTGCCGGGTTGTTGAAAAACCATGAAATCATGCGTTTGGCCAAACGCCTCCAATACTTTAATATCTTCTTCAGAAAATGGCTCTAAATTTCTGAATATTAATATTTTTTTATCTTCAGACAGGCTCGCTTCGCACTGGGCGATTTGGTGTTTGATGGAGAGTTTATCCAGCATTTCGCGTGTGGCTTGTATGGTGTGCCCTAAGGACAAATCTAAGATGTCGCAGCGATGAATGTCGCACAAAAAACGCCCATTGATCTCGCGAAAGCCAAACAACGGTAGCCCCTTTTTGGCCACATAACGAATACCTAAGCGGGCTTTGCGTCGGTAGTGATAAGGCGGTGCGGTCAAGGGTTCGAGCACGACCTTGGGTTGAACACGGGATTGGTGCGCAATCAGTTCGAGCAGGGTTTTTTGTTTGTGGGCGACCTGCGCTTCACTGCTCATGTGTTGCAAGCTGCAGCCTCCACAGGTACCAAAATGTGGGCAGAGCGGGATGGCGCGATCCGTGCTCGTGTTTTCCACCACCTCAAGGCAGAGCCCTTCATCGTATTGGCCGTGCGTGGCGGTGTACTGAAAACGCACGGTCTCGCCGGGCAAGGCTTGGGCGATAAAGGTGGTTTTCCCGTTTAAGGTCGCAATCCCTCGGCCTTCGTGCGTTAAACGCTCAATGGTGGTGGTGAAAGTGCCCTCGGGCGGGCGTTTGAATCGGCGTTTACCCACGGTGTTGACCTGCTGTGTTTAAAGCGGCTTATGATAAAGCCTTGGGCTGAAAGTGCAATCAGCTTGTGGCGGATTGACTCTGGCGAGTGTTTTTGCTTCAAGAGCTTTACGGTGGCAGTGGACGGCTTGGACCATACGCGTCTAGGATGAATTGTATTCTAGCGAGTGCGCAAGGGTTTTGATGGAAATCTTCACGGAGGATGCTGTTGTGCTTTTGAATGCATCCTATTTCTTCCTGTGTAAACGTGGGTTCATTTTCTGTAGGTTCATTTTCGTTCGTGAGTTTCTTAAATAAACGGTAGAAACGTGCGGTGCGGCGGTGAATGGGTGAGGTGTTGCTTTGGGCCAGGTAAGCCTCTGGGTCTTTAAACACTGCGAGCCAGTCATCCAGTAACGCCATGTTCATTTCTTCGGGCTTATGGAGATTTAGTATCCCAGCGTATTCAGATGCCAGATAGAAAATGGGCGCATGTTTTAAAAACAATTGGGAAAGTAGGGTTTTGCAAGGGTAGATGTTCAAGGTTGAGTCTATCGCGTAGGGTTCGTTGTGTTCTGCTTCACCAACTCTGATCGGGTTTCTGTATGTCCATGGTGCCATTTGAATGTAGGGGTTTGATGGCACCTTTTTCCAGCCATCAAGAAGATATTGAAGTACCCATTTTTGTCTAACGTCTATTTTTTGGTTGTTTTTTTCCATCACAGTGACAGGGATTTTTCTTTTTTCTGTGAAGCGCGTAGCAAGGCCAAAATCGACTAAGTGAACGTCGTTTGTATAGCGGTTGATTAAAACATTGCCGCGGTGTAAATCACCGTGGGCAATGTGTTTTTCTCCTAACTGCTTCATTTCCTTAACAAGGTTCGTCGCTAGTGTGAGAACTTGGTCTTGAGTAAGCGTGTATGCCTTTGTGCATAGCTCTCGCCAAGTGATGCAGTCGCCATAGCCTTCCATTAGCAGTAGAAAAGTCGCTACACCCGTCGTGTCAACTTCAGAGAGTCGAAATAAAAGCGAGTCGCTAGTCTCAGGATGTTTTTCGGCCGTCCCTATGCTTTCCGGAAAATCGTCAACTACCGCGGGCTGCGCGTCGTCGGCTTCGCCTGTCCCTGGTGCGTGCGAATGTGTATTAATACCACGATAAGCATCAAACAACTCGGCTTCTTGTCGTGCTTTTTTTTCTGTTGTACGAAAGGTTTTGGCAAACAGTGTGCTGTCGTGGGAGCCAAAAAGTCGAAGGCGCAGTGCGTTGCAGGTTTCAGTGCCAAAGCTCTCCGTAGGGAGGTGGTGGGGCTCATCGGGTGTGCCAATCGTGCTCTTATTGTCTGTTTCGACGTTGTCCCCTTCGGTGGACGGAGGTGTGTCCGAAACGTCTGACTGATGTGGCACGTAGTGAACGTTTGCGTTTGAATTGATGGGCGGATAAGCGAATGGTTTGCGCGTGGATAAGGCCTGTAAAAGTTTGTCTAAGGGCTCAGTTAAGGTCTCAGTTTTTGGTGCAGGCGAGCAGGCTGTGTGAAACTTTGCGAAAAATAAGGCGTGTGTGATAGGGGTAAAGCCTGTGTTGGTCTCGGGTAAGCTGCTGACTTTATGGGGGCCGGCTTGCTCAATCACTTTGATGTAGTAGTTGATTAGGCAGGTGAGCATGTGGTAGAGGCCGTCTGTGGCTTTGTGTGTTTCAACCAAGTCGATAAAGATATTCCTTAGGGTGTTCGCATAGTGGAGCTCATCTGGGTGCTCGCGTTCAGCCATGGCTTCTATGCTTTTTAACGTGTTTAAGATATAGCGATTCAGTGGCGTCGTTTGCTGGTTTGAGCAGTTTGAGCAAGGCATTGGTTGAAGCTGGATAAAGCCATTTTCGAGTCTTATGGTTTCGGCGATGCTTGTGTGTTCGCCGGTGCTGAGGGTGTAAAATAAAGCCTGAATAGCAACACCGATGTAATCAGACACGTGTGACGCGCACGCCGCAAGTTTTAACGTATGTTCTTGTTCTTGTTGTGGGTTGGGCACGGCGCTTCTTCTTGTGATTATTTTTTAAGAAAAAGTCTACCGAAAGATACTTAACGAAGCAAGGCGGCGATCACATGCCGGCCCTCGGCTTGAAGTACAGCCAGTGTGCGGCAGGCGGCGCGTGTGTTCATGATGTCAAAGGCGATGCGTTGCTCGTAGAGTGGGCTTAAGTGTTGGTCATCGATGATTTCGCGTTGTTTGCCGGTGCCGATGAGCAGGATATCCGGCGTTTGTTCGAGGATGATTTGCCAGTGGCTTGCGTTTAAATCGCTTATGGTTTGTGGTGGCCAATCAGGAATGAAAAGCTCATTGCCGATCATGAGGCTTTCGCTGTAGTGCTTACCATTAACGGTGAAGCCTGTGTCATCCACGTGGGTCAGGCGATAAAGGGCGTTGTGAGTGTCTTCAACAAACTGCATGAGGCGAGTGTAGCGCCATAGTTCATCGGCGTCTATTTTAAGTTGTTCGGGATTCAGTTAGACTTTACCGGCACTCAAAGGATGGGGGTCATTATGCAGCCTTTTTCTCGAATACAGCGATTGCCGCCGTATGTCTTTAGCTTGATCGATGAATTGAAGTCTGATCTTTTGGCGGATGGCCGAACGATTATCGATTTTGGTATGGGCAATCCCGATCAGCCGGCGCCGGCACATGTGGTCGAGGCGATGAAGGCGGCCATGGATGATCCTAAGTCGCACCGCTACTCGGTTTCACGCGGGATCACCGAGCTTCGCGAGGCGATTTGTCAGTGGTACAAAACCCGTTATGGTGTAAAGCTTGATCCGAGCGGCGAGGCTATTGCGACCATGGGCTCGAAAGAGGGCTTGGCACATTTGATTTTGGCGACCATGGGGCCGGGCGACACGGCCCTGGTGCCTAATCCCGCCTACCCGATTCACCCGTTTGGCTTTGTGATTGCGGGCGCCGATGTACGCCATGTGCCGATGCAAGATGAAAAAAGCTTTCTTAAAAATCTTCAAGATGCGATCAAAGAATCCTGGCCGGCGCCCAAGATGCTGGTTTTAAATTTTCCTTCTAATCCAACAGCTTATTGCGTTAACTTAATCTTTTTTGAGAAGATTATAGATATCGCGCGCAAGCACGGGATTTGGGTGGTGCATGATCTCGCGTATGCCGATATCGTGTTTGATGGCTATAAAGCGCCGTCGATTCTACAGGTGCCCGGTGCGAAAGAAATTGCGGTTGAAACCTATTCCTTGTCTAAAAGTTACAATATGGCCGGCTGGCGTTGTGGTTTTGTGTGTGGCAATCCCACCTTGATCGAGGCCTTGGGTCGTATGAAGTCGTATCTGGATTACGGCATGTTCACGCCGATTCAAAAAGCGGCCGTCACCGCGCTCACAGGCCCGCAAGATTGTGTGGCCGAGATTCGGGCCACCTACCAACACCGCCGTGATCTTATGTGTGAGAGTCTGGCGGATATTGGCTGGGCTATACAAAAACCCAAGGCTACGATGTTTTTGTGGGCGAAAATTCCGGAGAAATTCCGTGATATGGGCTCATTGATGTTTTCAAAATGGCTGCTGGAGAAGGCTGGCGTGGCGGTTTCGCCTGGTATCGGCTTTGGTGAGTACGGCAATGACCATGTACGCTTTAGTTTGATCCAGGGTGGTGATAAGATAAGCTACGCTGTTGAGGCGATGTCGTCCGTGTTAAAACTATAAGGAGAAAGCGTATGCGCTCAACTCTGCTCCCCCCCTACAAAAGTGCGCTAGCGGCTTTGCTGCTGGGCCTGTTCTTAGGGCCGCTAGGTTTGATGTATTCCACGGTGATGGGTTCCATCATCATGTTGGTCTTGGTTGTGATTGCCATCGCGCTCAATTCACACTTGGGTGGTTTTTTTGTGTATCTCTTCTGGGCCATCTGTCTGTATTGGAACGTGGCGGCGGTGAATCGCTACAATAAACGTCTGTTTGCCCCACTTCACGGTGAAAATAAAGCCAGCCCAAAAGATGATGTTGAAAATTAATTATATTTTATAAGCCAATGAAAAAAAAGATAAAAACACGTGAACCAAAAACCTTCGAAGTTCTGTCTGACCACCCTGTTTTGCAGCGTGTCTTCGCCGCGCGAGGGGTGGTCTCTCAAGCCGAGCTTGAGTACAGCCTAAAGCACATCTTGCCATTTTCTGAGTTGAAATCGATCGATAAAGCCGTGGCCCGTTTGCTCCAGGCGCTTAAGCATCGTGAGTCCATTCTCATTGTGGGTGATTATGACACGGACGGTGCGACCAGCACGGCGATTGCGGTTCGTGCTTTGCGTATGCTCGGCGCGACCCAGGTCGATTTTTTGGTGCCGGATCGTTTTCGTTATGGTTATGGTTTGTCCAAGGCGATCGTTGAGCTCGCGGCTGAGCGTAAGCCCCATCTCATCATTACGGTCGATAACGGTATCGTCAGCTTTGAGGGTGTGGATGCGGCCAATGCGCATGGCATCGATGTGATTGTGACCGATCATCATCTGGCGGCCGATCGCCTACCCGATGCGGTCGCGGTGGTGAACCCCAACCAACCGGGCGATACCTTTAAAAGTAAAGCCTTGGCCGGTTGTGGCGTTATTTTTTACGTGATGCTCGCTTTGCGCGCCGCTTTGCGTGAGATGAATTGGTTTGAAGAACAGGGGCTGCCCGAGCCCAATATGGCAAACCTTCTGGATATTGTCGCTTTGGGCAGTGTGGCGGATATGGTGCCACTGGATGCGAACAACCGTATTTTGATTGACCAGGGTTTAAGGCGTATTCGCCAGGGCCAATGCATTGCGGGCATTCGTGCCTTATTACAACTCGGCAAGCGTAAATTAAGCCAAGTGTATGCGACAGATTTGGGTTTTGCGGTCGCGCCAAGGCTTAATGCCGCCGGCCGACTTGAAGACATGTCGGTGGGCGTGGCCTGTTTGCTTACCGATAATGAAAGCGAAGCCATGCAATTAGCCACCCGTTTGGATGCGCTCAACCTTGAGCGGCGCGAGCTTGAAAGCACGATGAAAGAACAAGCCTTTGCGGCACTCAAACGGTTTGAGGGTATGCGGGGCGATGATTTGCCTATGAGCTTATCCTTATACGATGAAAGCTGGCACCAGGGCGTGACGGGTATTATTGCAGGGCGCATCAAGGATAAATTTCACCGGCCGACGGTGGTGTTTGCACAAGGTGAGCCCGGTCAGCTGAAAGCATCGGCGCGCTCCATTGCCGGTGTGCACATTCGTGATGCCTTAGAAGCGGTGCACAAAGCGCACCCTGATTTGTTGGTGAAGTTTGGTGGGCATGCGATGGCGGCAGGGCTCACGATTGATGAGAACGATTTCAAGGCCTTTAAACAAGCGTTTGAAACGGCGGTCAGTGCGGTGGTGACACAAGACGCTTTGGAATGCGTGATCGAAAGTGATGGCGAGCTTGCTGCACGTGAGCTTAATCTTGAGTTAGCTAAGCTCATTCAAGAGGCAGGCCCCTGGGGGCAAGCGTTTGCCGAGCCTTTGTTTCACGATGAGTTTGTGGTGCTAGAGCAGCGCATCGTAGGCGCCAATCATTTGAAGCTTTTACTTCGAAAAGACGATAAGACCCTCGATGCGATTGCTTTCGGTGTGAACCTTGATCACTGGCCCAACCATCGCTGCGAGCGTATTTTGGCGGCCTACAGGCTCAACGTAAATGAATTTCGTGGCCGCCAAACGGTGCAGCTGATGGTGGAGTATCTAGAGCCTGCTTAAAACAAACGAGTGGGTGCCAAAAGAGCGCTCTCGTTGCTGGGTAATACTGGGGCCTGTTTACAATTCATTTTCACGCTGCAAACTGAGTAAAGTTGGTCCAAATTGTTCATTCTTCTCGT
>PCWT01000010.1:14409-65144 GCA_002796245.1 Gammaproteobacteria bacterium CG11_big_fil_rev_8_21_14_0_20_46_22
TGTTTAAAAAAGTTGCTGATATTGTTAGGTAAGAAGACGGGGAATGTGTCGTTTAGACGTGTGCAGTTTCCGAGAAAGTTAAGCGGGCCGTCACACCCTAGCGAGAATAGTGTCACAAGCGTGGCAATGGCCAGCAGAGCAAAAAAAATACCGATGACTTTTCTGGCGTGCTCCTGCCCCCAGGCGCAATGAGTACGGTTTATATGCCAAACTCAGCGGTCTCATGAGTGAGCACATCTTCTGCCGGTGGTTTCAAAAGACCCTCCAGTGTGGCCCGGCACAAGTTGCCAAAGGGGAGATGATCTGTGCAATTTAAGGCTAAAAAAAGGATGAATGCGATAATAAACAGCGCGATTAACACTCTGGCGCAGGTTACCTGGCAGACGCTGGCTTGATGAGGGGGTGGGGCGACGGGATTGCCTAACATGGGTTTATCCTTTTTGTGATTTTTGGCTATTCTAGCAGCTTTGTTTTTACTTTTCATCTGGGCGGATTGTTGAGTGAATTCAAGCGAGCTTTCCGCCATGCCTAACTACTTGGCTCAAAATTACGTTGAGCTTGATGCGCTTGTGGCGGTTTAACTGCACCGAAATAACCGACAGAATATGAAGTGGAAGTGGGTTGTGGTGGTATCGAAGCCTGCGTGCTTTTGGCTGTGGAAGTTTGAACAGCGCTCGACGCCGCTGGGGGTGGAAGACTCAAGTGAGTAGCGGCGCTGCTGGTGGCTGCTTGGCTTGGGTGCTGCACTTTATGCGCTGTTGTTGTGCGGGCGCTCAGTGCAGACTCTCGTGCTAATCTTGCAAGTGCAGCACTGGTTGCGTCAAGGTTCTGAGTGGGGGGGAGTCTTTCGGGTCTAAAAAATGGCGCACTTGGATCGAAACCTAAAACGATTTGGCTCATGTTAGCCCGTCCGCGGTTTTCATGAAAAGCTGTTCTAGCTTCATCACTCGGTTGTAGGCCCATTCTTGTTTGTAAGGTTTGGGCTGCTGTATAAGGCACAGAAGGACCCCGGGTGATTGGAGGTCTGGGGTTTCTTGGTGTGTTTGTTCTTGGTCCTTGTTTGGATTCTGGTGGTGGACTGGAGTCGTCACTTCTTGGTGATGTTGTGTGGAGAATGCCGGGTGCGGAAGGCGGTGGGGGTGGGCCGTCGTTGTTATGAAAGTCATGGTCAATTTGATTGAATAGGCGTCTGAACTTCTCGTGTAATTTCTTCTTACGCTCAGCATCTCCATGGGGACTATTTAGGTTGACTTCTGTTAATTCTTTAACATAAGCAATTAATGATAAAAGCTCTGGCTCTTCATAGTTGTATTTTATGCAGTCAGACAATGTCTGACAAAAACCGAGGAGAGCTTGAAGATTATTATGGCAAGCGTATAAGCTTTGTTCTTTGTAGATGAGGTGAGCTTTGCAATAATGTCGCCAAGCTGCTTGAAGCGCTCTTTTTTCTGGTGGAGTGTTAAGGTAGGCTTGGGCCGAAAAAATTTTGGCTAAATGGTAATGCGATCGTGCTGTGTCTGTGTGTGCATTTGATAGGCAAAGTTGCCGCATGCGCAAGGCTAAGCTGCAGACTTCCTGGGCTTCTTTTAGTAAGGGAACTTGTGCCATGCTATCGCCGGTTTTGAGTTTCGCCTGTGCTAATAACACCAAGCCGAGCCTGTCATAGAGGGTTGCGATAGTTGGGTGGTCAAAACTTTTCGGTTCTCTACCCAGATATTCATGGATTTCATGAATAGCCTTGCGCAAGCTTTTTTCTGCAAGCTCAAGTTCTATTGCTTTTTCACTCTTTGAGTTCAGTCGTTTGGCTCTTTTAAGCTGGGTGAGAGCAATACTTGCTTTGCAGGAGGCAATGTTGAAAAAATTCGGCTTTGTTCCTTCGCTAAGTTGACTTAGGCTTAATTCAAATAAGCGTTCAGCGTGATGTAAATTGTCGAAGGTCTTTTCTTGCTCTAGGAAGCAAAGACCTTCGATGTAACGAAGTTTAGCAATCATCTTTTCTGTGAGTGGCGCCCGGCCGATGACGTTTATTTCCTCAATTTGTTTGGCAATCTCTTTCAGTAGTTCTGAATTGTCTTTGGTTAGTAGTCGTTGTCGAACCAGGTTAGCTTTGGCGGTAATGTAATACATCCAGACTTCGGTGCGATTGGCGAGGCTGATTTCATTGTGGCGGAAAAGTTGCAGGCTCAGTGATCTGGCTTGCTGAGCATATTCATGGGCGGCTAGATGGTCAGAGCATTGTTGTGCGATTAAAAATTCCGCTTTTCTCAATGAAAGCTGAGCTCTTTGCGTGTTGTTGAGGGCGTTGAGTTTGTTTAAAAGGCTTTCGAGTGGCGGTAGATAAAATCGTAGTGAGGCATTTTTTTTGACGAGTATCTCGATGAGTCTAGCTAAGCTTTCGATGGTTTGATTATCCAAATGAGCAATACTGATACCATTGAGTTTTTTAACTAGATTAAATCCATGGACCCAGAACTCAGACCATAGAGCGAAATCTTGTTTGGGATGTATGGTTTCCGATGCCTTTAACAAACAGATGATGGCTTGATGAATTGATGCGTTGTCTTTGAGCGCTTCTTCAGCCAGAGTATTCGCTAGTGCAGGAGATACACTGTAATGATCACCTGTGCGATGAAGGTAAGTGGTGTATTGGGCTAGCGACTGCAGAACTTGTTTCTTTAAGGTTTCATCATTGTTCAATAGTTTGAGTAGAAAGGCTTCTGAAACATGGGTTGCGTCGAGTAACGATAGTCTCATTACATATGTGAGCGCTTCTTGAGTATCGGTGCCTTGCCAGCGTGCGTTGGCTCGCAAGGTATTAAGGATGACTTGACTAAATTCCCGGGCTCGTCTTTGACTTTGTATGTAAGAACGAATATTAATGGCATAGTTGTTTATGCACTGAATGGCCATTGAAAGTGTTTCGGGATGATGGTGGCAGTATTCGGCTAGGCTATCAATATCATTTTCATCCAAGGGGTTTCTTCTAATTTGGTTTCTGATATATTCGCGCGCTTCATTTACAGTGAACAAATCAACAGGCTCTACGGTAAAGCCATCTGGCCATAAATCACCTAGGCTACTGGAGATAATTAGCGTGGGAGATTTTGCATCAGGCTCCGGTAATAGGGATTGCAGCAGGCTTATGTCGCCGGGGTCGTTTAGATTGTTGATGTGCAGTAAGAAGCTGGCTGATGCATCTGTGAGCCATTGTCGCCATAGTGCTTTAACGGCTTCTGGATTATTTGATAAATTTCGGCAAGTCTCGCTACTGTTTTCTTGAAGCATTTTTTGCAAGGCTTGCAATAGGCCGTTTCTGGCGTCAATCGATATGTATTGTGCAAAATATGTTTTGTGGCATAGCGCTAGTCGGCTTGCTAGATTCGCTTTTTTTAGTCCCAGCATCCCCGAGAAAACTAGTCTGCTTGGTAAGGTTTGGTGGGAATATTTATGAAAGTAGCCATGGCGGTCAAGATAAGGCTCTTCTGGCTGGAGTGTTACTGCTTCAAGATTATATTCGATGGCTTCTATAACGGCTGCCAGAGGGTCTTTGGTTTCTCGCTGTCTTTCCATCATGATTTCAGTGGCAAACATTAAGTCTACGGTTTTTCTGCCAGGTGCTTGAGAAACAAACATCCGGGCGCTTTCTCTAGGGTGTCTTACTAGAGATGACGCTGTTGGTAGCCTTTGACTTACGCCGGCAAAATAATTATCAAGTGTGCAGAAGGGTTGTTCGCTTTTTTCTGACGTAAAAAGTGTTTGTAAGTAGTGTTTTGGTTTGGGTAGTGCTAATGCTAATGCTGTGCTGCCTCGATTAAGCAATACTTCCATGGTATTAGCTTGGTAGGGCTGTTCAGAAGCTGTCAGTAAGCGTTTTAAATATAGGGCTAGTTCATTTTGTATCTCAGGTGTTTTAAGCTGGTCTTCATTAAGAGTGGAGACTACTTCAAGCTGAACTTTCTGTGGTGCGTTAGAGATAATCGATGCATTGTCACTAATATTATCAAGCCTTAAAAATATTACTCCTCGGCGTTTTCCTATCACTAGATACATTCGGTGGTCACTGTATCCGCAGGGAACAACAAGGTCTGATCTCGAAGTTTGTTGAATAAAAAACTGAATAATGTTGTTCGATAGGGAGAGTAACTCGCTTTCTTTTTCTGCCGAGTCCGTCGGGTTGCTTTTATGGATCGATACGTTTTTTTTATGTATAAGGTAAGCTGAGACTAGAATTTTAATCTCGCTGAGCAAAAAATCGGCGTGATCAGTGTTATATTCTTCACTTAAATATGCGTGTAGGTAACTTGATAGTATCATAAGTAAAAATGCTTCTAACCCGGCACCTTCTATCGTAGCGATATATGCTTTTCGTTGGCTGGGGCTTAACTTTACAGCCAGTCGATATGAGGTATTGCTTGCTGTTAAAAGGCCGTCTCTGCTGATCAGTTGATTTTGCAGTTTGCTAAAGTAGTCATCAACCAGGATACCATTTAAAAAAAATTCAATTATGCTCTCTTCGTATTCTTTTAGTGCTTCTATGATTGTTTGTAAGACGACGAGTTTTTTTTCGTCTTCAGGAAGCTCTAGAAATCGTTTTCCATGGAGTTTTTCCGAAATGATTTTTTTTATATCAACTGGTTTTAAGGTGGGTGTCATCATGTGTTTCTGCTGGGTGAGCTGAAGTCGTGGTGTTCGACTCCAGCACGGATGTCAGCCTCCATTGCCTCCTCATTATCTGGTGTGATCGGTAAGCTTTTTTCAAGGTTGCTTAATGCAGTGCATAAAGTCTCTAATTGTTCTGCGCCGGGTTTTTTAGATGTTGGTAGTATAAACAGTAGCCTTATTAATAGTGATAAAGGATGGTCGATGGCCTCATAGTTTTCAGTTTTTGGGTGTTTTCTGAGTTTGGTTCGCCTTTCAAGTTGTTCAGTTTGTTCGTTCCAACGAAATAATGGGAAGCGCTGGTGTTCTTTGTAAAAACCACGCACCTTTCGGTAATGCTCATGTTCGACTATCATTCGTTTTAGTGACTGTATTTGCTCTTCACCTTTTTGATGATCATAGCCACTATCAGTTTTGTGGCATTCATGGTCATTTATTGCTTGTTTTAGTTCCGCTTGTTTTTTTGCTTCATCAGGATGTTTGTAATGCTTGTATCTAGCCTTAAAATTTCTCCAGTTTGTCTTCGTTGGTTCGTGAGGTGTGTATCGTAGAGGTTCATTGATGTCGAGGGTTTGCCGTGGGTTAGTATAAGCTTGATACACCTGTTCAAGACCAATTTGGCAAGCTTTATCTAGATAAACTCTATTTTTTTCTGTGGAAGGTTCGTAATTACAGCGATCACCCATAATGAAATAAGGTGTCTCTGGGTCTGCATCGTTAAAGGCCACTAAGCCATTTTTACCGTCAAGCTCATGCTGGCACCAGGACAGAAGGCCGGCGGTTTTGGGGCCAGCGTTTGGAAGCTCGGCAAGCTTTCTCCTTGGGGTGCGCATATGGCCTGAAGAGCCTAGGTCTTGTAGGAAGTGTTGTGCGGCCATTTCGTACTGCTCGGCCAATGAAAATAGCCGTGCAATCTCATCTGTATTCTGGGCTTTGCTAGCTGCTATGGCTGTTTGAATTGCAAGAGCATGGCCTGCTAGATAGGCATGCCTTGCCTCTTCGCCGAAGTGATCCAGGTTGTTTTTGGCCAGTTCAACGTATTGGCTTTCAAGAAAATTCGCAGAGCCTTCTGGCAGGGTAACGTAGGCCCAGCGGGCATTGTTAGGTCCTGACATAAGTTTGAGCTTTGCTTTTATTTTGCTTGGGCTATCGCTTTTATTTCGCGCAATAACACCTGCTTCGCTTCGGATCCCTTTAAGAATCTTATCGCGTGTTTCTGGGCTGCCTGTTTCAAGTGTGCTGAAGCTTGCTTTAAATCGTGCTATTCGGTCTCTTTCTGTGGCGCCCATGGAAATCGGTTCACCAGGTATACCATAATGGTCTCCAAAAAGCGCAGACACTTCGCCGGGCGAATAGGGGTGTGCGTTTGGACTGAAAAGCGCGCAGTTTCTGCGGTGGTCGATGCCAACAGTGTTGGCAGCCTTCATCATTTCTCGAAGCGTTATGAACTCGGCGTCGTTTTCGTGTGACTTTAAATAAGCCATATAGGCCGTGTCACCTATCATGGAGTGTTCACCGGAAGCAAAGCTTCTAGGTTCGTCTCGTCTCATTTGCGCTGAGTGTTGAGTTGACAGCGGGGTAAGTTCTTCAGGGGAGACGAAATAAAGCTCATCGTCTAGTGTGCCTGGTTCGCCGAGAGTTTCAAGGCCGCGGGTTGGGTCGGCTTTTAGAATATCACGTTCAGTTACGTGGTGGGTGTGATACAGTGGTTTGTTTTCTTCCGGCGGTGGTGTTTGTGTGTTGTCAGGCAACGCCATAGTCTCTCTCCTTGATAACTTGATCGTAGTCTATGAACGAAACCTTAAGGAAACCTTAAAGGCATCTTTCGAAATTCAACTTGCTGCGATAAACTGTGCAAAATTTTCCTCAAAGCTTGTCTCGTACTTGATGCGGGATGCTCGTTTATTAGCTATAAACTGCGCTTTTTCGTCAAATTTTGCTGCGTTTCTCTTGGCGATTTGAATTTCTAGAGGCGCCTTTAAATACATTGATTTGGTGCAAACTTTAATTCATAGTCGGCGATGATGAGTGGAGCTATAAGTCATGATCACCTACACCGAACTAGACATTGCACAAATTTTATCCATCAAGCCTGATCGGGCATTTCGTTTTACGGGTGTGGAGCACGATTCTCGTGCCAACTTGGTCGGCAAGTTATTTGTGGCGATCAAAGGCGAACGAGCTGATGGGCATGATTTTTGTCAGGCGGCTAAAGACCAGGGGGCCGCAGCCTTGTTGGTTGCGCATGCTGTAAACGTGGATTTGCCTCAGATCATTGTGAGCGATGTGATTAAAGCGCTGGGAAAACTTGCACAAGCTTGGCTCGCGCACTGTGGTGTGAAAGTCTGTGCGATCACAGGTTCAGCCGGTAAAACCTCGGTGAAGAATATGACGGCGAGCATTCTGAGTGCAGCGTTTGGTGCTGAGTGCGTATTTGCCACGCCGGGTAATTTTAACAGCGATATTGGTTTGCCGTTGGCGTTGTGCCAGCTTTCACCTTCGCAAGAGTATGCTGTGCTCGAAATGGGGATGAACCGTTTTGGCGAGATCGATTACCTGTCTCGCTTGGCCAAGCCGAGTGTGGCCTGCATTAATAATGTGTTGCCGGTGCACACAGCAGGTGTGGGCGGTATTGAAGGCGTGTTGAAAGCCAAGTCTGAGATTTTTAACGGCCTTCGAAAAGACGGTATCGTGATTATTAATCATGAGAATCGTTATGCGTCTGACATTAAACAAAGAACCGCAGCGTTTGGGCAGACGGTATTTGGTTTGTCGCCGGATTTAGATGTCTATGCGAAAGCGCTTCACATTGGCCCTCGTGGCACGCAGTTTGAGTTGTGTATACAGTCAGAGGAGTGCGTGTCGGTCAATTTGCCTTTTCCTGGCGAGCACTATGTGTTGAATGCCTTAGCTTCGGCCAGTTGCGCGCGAGCACTGGGCGCTAGTTTATCCTCGATTAAGGCCGGCCTAGAGGGCGCGGTACTTGAAAAACATCGCATGATGTTTTTAACAGGGCCGAATGGCGCGACGATTATTGATGATTGTTATAACGCTAATTTTGAAGCGGTATTGAAAAGCGCTGAAGTTTTGCTCTCACAAGCCGGTGAGCCCGTGTTGGTTTTGGGTGATATGGGTGAGATTGGTGACGATGAACAAGCGGTGCATGCAGAGCTCGGCAAGCGTTTGAAAGCGATGGGACTCAAAACGCTTTTGTGTTGTGGCCGATTAACCCAGTTTACAGCGCAAGCGTTTGGTGAAGGTGCTCAGCATTTTGATAGCAAGGCAGGTTTGCTTGAGACTTTGCCTGCCTATTGCCATAACAACGCAGTTTTGCTTTTTAAGGCCTCGCGCAGCCAGCGTTTTGAAGAGCTTGTTGATCCGCTAAGTTCGTAACAGACCCTATTAATTCCTAGGAATTTTTGTGAAGTATTCATCTTGATCTGCCTTTACTCAGGCTACACAAGACGGTTTCTACAGGCTATCTAGTGAGGTGAAGGCGTGCTGTTTTTCATCGTAAGCCAGCACCGTGCCGGTTTCGATGTCAAAGAACCACAGGTGAACTTTAAGCTTGCCTTCGTCAATGCGAGACTTGATCCAGGGGAAGCTTAGACAGTTTTGATAAGAATTAAATAGGGCTTTTTGGGCGAAGCGATCGGTGTTTCTTTCAGTTTCATCGTTATCGATGACCGAGACCCAGTTGGAGATGAAATCGTCTTGGTGCAGACTCTCTTCATGGAGTCGTGCATTCATGCCGCCACATTGGGCGTGACCTAAGATGACCAAATGCTTCACGTTTAAATAGCAAATGCCAAACTCGAGCGCAGCGCTGGTGCCGTGGTGGCGATCGTCTTTTTCATACGGCGGTATGATATTGGCCACGTTACGCACGATGAATAGATCACCCGGATCGGCTTGTAAAATGAGTGCGGGATCCACGCGAGAATCGCTGCAGGCCACGACCATGATGTCCGGATTTTGGCCGCGGTGGGCCAGGCGCAGCATCGTGTCGTTATCGCCTTCGACGTATTTCTGGCGAAAGCGGGCGTAACCGGCTTGGATTTTTTTGAATGATTTTTTCATAGGCTTGATCATAGAGTCATCTTCTGGTCTGGGCAAGGGTTAATATTACCTTAATCTAATTGGCCTATTATTCACCACCACTAAACAAAATAATAAATGGCCATGTTTGGATTAAAACAATTTTTGAAGCGCTGTGCTCGCATTTTTAGTTCCTCTAAGGGTGAGCTTAAGTGTGTGGCGCATTTTACTGATATCTTTACTTCGAAAGAGTTTGAATCTCTACGTTTGGAGTACATGGACGCACTTTTAGAACAAGCTTTTTTGTTTTTTTCTCGGCATAGCAAGCGTGAAATTGATGGGGCAATGCTTGATCGAGTTTTGGGTCAGCCACATTTGTTCAGCGAGTTGGTGTCAGACCTTATCCCTATAGCTCAGTCTATGCTTTTGCTGGATCGCTCATCGGCTGTATTAGTTTCGTATGAATTTCTGCGTTCATTGAGCAGTGGTGCCCCCGTTATTTCTGAGACCTTTCTTAAATTTTTAACGCTTCGTGCCGCGTTTAATCCCAATTTTGCTCGGAATTCTATTGTCGCGGGTATGGGCATGCTGATGAACGCTATGGAAATACTGCCTGTGGGTGGCGTTCTTGTTCTTGCATCGCCTTTTTTCTACAACTTGACTCAGCAGCGGCGTTTTCATGCCAAGAAATTAGAGCAAATTGATGAGCTTTTAAAGAGTGTATTGAAGATCGAAACACTGGACGAAGAAATAATCAATGCGGTGAGGTGTATTGCTAGTGTCACTGAAAGTGTGGGTGAGAGAAAAAAGTGCGACGCTTTGCAGCTTTTGCTTCACTGGCCAGTGGTCAAGGATCACCCGTGGCTTCGCTATGCGATTGAGTTTTTATTAAATCAGCACGAAAATGCACTAGATATGGATCGAGTGTTCTCTTCTCTTGAAAAAAAGCAGCCCAATTTTTTAAGTTGTTTTGATCTTAAGTTCACGCGGGAAGTGGGCAAGTGTTATGTCCTGAAATCGGGGCGCTTAATGAGTGTTCGTAATGCCCATCTTGAAAGTTATGAGGATTTTGATGAGTCTCAGATCGAATCACTTCAGAAGCTGATTGAAAACGGTGTTTTCTCGAGCTCACTCTCATGGTTTTGCCAATATGTATTTATGTGGGCTTTGATGAATCGCTTGGAAGAAATGATGGCGAGCTTTCAGCAACGTAGCGATAAAGAAAAAATTGAAGCAGTGAGGGCGCTCTTGGCTAGCATGCGGGCTTGCCCATTTTTTAACTTTGATTTACAACCACCTTTCAATCGAAACGAAACCAGTATCGATCGAGAGAGTATTTTTATCTATAGGCGCTTAGAGCAGTTAACCCTGCGAGCGAAAAACCTTGAGGCACGATGCCGTGGCGCGATGGAGCTTGATCACCATGCCGGTGATTACGTTGATCACTCGTTTGCTTATGTGTATCGCGGTGGAAATCTTGTTGAAAATCCGGCAGAAATCGCGGCTATTTTATGCCGTCAAGCAGGCACTTTGGATGAAGCCGATTCAAAGCTTGATCTTGAACGTTTTGCTTTGTCTGCTGAAGCGCTCAGTGGGCTTGAGGGTGATGTATTTCAAGCATTGCTTGGGTCGTTTCCGGCTTCAATCTTGGTGAGTCAGGCGTTGTTACTGAGACTCGAGCGTGATATTCGTGATACGCTGTTTATTTCAAGCGAATTGGTTAAGCGATATAAGCCCATGATTTTGGCACTTGATCAAAGCGCTCATCATGCTTTGTTTCAATACTGTTTAAATCCGGAAAAACTCGAAAAACAACAAGTGGCATCGCTCACTAAGGCTAATGTTTTATTAGCGTTTGGAGCGGGCCTTTATCTGGGTTTAGATGGTCGTGTTTGGAAGGCGGGTCAGCTTGATGAATCTGTTTCTGTAAGCATTGAAATCCAATCGGTAAGCGACTTGCTTAGTTTGCTGACGTTACTAGAATTAAAGCCACATCATTTAATGTTGAGGAAACATTGCATCGAGGCACTTTGTTCAAAATGTGGTTTTGATCTCTTGACGATTAAAGCTTATGAGCACTTGTTAAGACTTGCGGAAAAAGTTGGTGATGATGCTTTTAGGAAAGTCAAAGATCATCTGCACGGTTATCTTGTTCGCTCTCGCAACCCCGAGGATATCAAGCGCATGCTTGTCATCTTTCAGGATAGTGTGCGAGAAGGGTTGATCAGGCGCTGGATTGCTCTCTATCAAGAGATGGGGCGACATGAAGAAGCATTGCAGTGTGCAACCGAATATCAATGTGAGCTTGGTGATCTTGGCTATGAGAGCTGTGGCGAATTTTATTATCACTCAAAAAGTGGCGTATTATTTAAGCGCTTTGGGCGAAGCTTTCAGTGTGTGAATAATGTTCAGAGCTTGGGATTAAGCTCAGAATGTTTGGCTCAGTCTTTATCGGATCCTCTATTAAATCAGTGGGCTTTAAGGCTTGAGGCTTTGCCGGGTAAGTTGCCAGAAGAGCTTTATGAGCCCTTGGTTTCTTGCCTGGAGGCGCCGTGTCACACGCACCATGATTTGCTTGATCGCTTGTTAGCGGCAGGTCGACGTGAGCTGTTAAGCTACTGTGCGGGCAGATACTTTATGTCGCTAAGCGATCCTCGATATCAGCTAGCATTTAATTATTTGTTTGATGAAAGTACCCCGGTCACTGAAAGGCTCGGCAAGCGACTTGCCAACAATCTTTTGATTCTTCCATCTGGTGCGGTGTACCGATTTAACGAGCGAGCTATTTCAGCGCTTGATTTTTCAAGACCAGGTATTTTGATCGAATTTTTAAGTATTTACGCTACTGCGGTAAGGTATGGATCACAACCGCTTCGTGTGCTTGAGTTGATGGATCAGGCAATTTCTTCAGAGCGCTTGAGTCACTTAAAGGCTCGGCATTGGTTTGATCTATTGAGCATGAAGTCTGAGTGTGTCAATAAGGTCTTAGCTAAAGCTGTGCGGTCTTTTTTTCAGGCGTGTTTTCAAGACCCCGACTTTTCTGGTATTGAGTTGTCATTGCTTCCAGAGGCGTTCAAGTTTGAGGGTGTGCTGGATGACATTTTGCTTGAACGATTAAAACGCGGTGAATTTTCGCTTTTGTTTAGGCTAGGCGCTTTCGGGTCGTTGTGCTCTGATGAGTTTTTTAAACAAGTTTCGATTCGGTTTGTCTCAGATATTTCAACTGAAGAAGTCGCGGTTTTACGCGATGTTTTGATGCAGTGGCTTTTTCAGGGTGAAACCCTTGCTTCGCTCATGACTAAGCTGAAAATGCTTGATACTAAACCCAAAGAGGTTTTGGCAGGCAATGTCATTACCGAATTTCAAGAGAGGGGTGATCATGTTTCTGCGCTACATATTATTAGCGAGTATGGCTTTGCTTTTGAGGGCTTTGGGTATGCTCGCTCCGGACGGTTTGCTTATGAAACATCAAACGGCGGTTTGTTTTCTATGCCTGAATACAATCCCGTCGATTTTTCATCTGAATTTTTTGATAAGCTAAGTCTTGAAGATTGGCATGCGCTTTTTAGGGTGTGTTCAGCGAAGTGGAATCCACAATTAAATTTCCCTAAAAGGTATTTTGATTTGCTTGTGAAAGAGGCTGGTTATGCTGCAGTTTCGCTTGAGCTTTTGCCTGAAGGATTTAAAGAAGCTCAGCTTGTTGGTTCGTATCTAAAGGATCTTTGTCTTTCTGATCGCTTTGAAGCTTTTAAAGGCATGTATAAAGTATTTTCTGGCTGTCTTTCGGAAGGATTCTCTTCACAACTTTTTGCAACCGGCAAGGCACTAAAGGCAAATCGAGAGCTTCTGTCCGCTTTATGCGAAGCTGGGTGTTTAAAACGTGTGCTTGATCGCGCCAACTATTTTGTAAGCCCTGAGGGTTCGCTTGTGTATTTTGATGGATCGGTGGTCTCTGATGTTAATGTCGATAAGTTAGAAGACCCCCTGCTTTTGCTTGCTCTGAGCCGTTGCCGAGCGCTGTCCTGGCAACTCCCGTCGATTAATAAACGTTTGGGTTTTTTATTTAGGGCTTACTTGTACCGTTATTTTAATGGCGACACTCACGGCCGTATTGCTTGTCTGGAATGGATTTCCAGATTGGGTGCTAGCAAAGCTTGTGTAAAAGGTGGGCTGCTTCGGCGTTGGCTTGCACACACGATAGATTTTTCCTGCGATATAGATATTGAGTTGCATTTCAGTGAATACTCTTTTGAGATTTCTTTGGCCTTAAAAAAAGCGGGTTTTGAAGCTAGCAAATTTGTGCCTGGCTTGTGGCGCAATCAAAAGTTGAAAATTGATCTTATGATAAGTTTTGGTTCCTCCGTTTGTCCGTCAAAAATCTTTACTGTTAATGAAGTGGTTATGCCGTTGAGCAACTTCCTCATGTTTGCTAAATTCGACCCTAGACCAGATTTACCGATAACGTTTGAGGCTATTAACGAAGCAGTACTTAGCGATCTTTCTGGAAAAACATTGTCTAGCATAGACCAGAGTGTTGAGCTTGACGTAAGCGGAAAGCTTATTTTATTTTTCTTAACATTGCGCTACCACTTGGAAGAAGGGTTTGGTTTTTCTCCTGAGTTATTGCTTATGCTGAAGGCTTGGCTTGATTCTATTACAGAGCTTACCCCGGATCAGCGCGATACACTGAATGTTAAGTTCGGTGAGCTTACTGTTGCAGCGCGAGGGGTTGAAGTATTAAGGCCGTTGCTGGACGGCTTGGGTTTTTCTCCTTTTTTCAGGCGCCACGGTTATTTTTTGCCCGAAGCACCGGCTCCCCTTATCGATACTCAGCCGGGCAATGCCGATGTCGATCAGGCTGGGCGGGGTCATAATGCCTGATCTTGATCCAAGACTTGAACGTATTATTCAACGTAGGTCCCGGAGCCTACGGCGCGACTAACTTTAACGCGCTTTCTTCTAAGCGCCGCTTTCTCGGCGAATTGTGCCACGTTTCTCTTTGAAATTTGAATTTCTAGAAGCGCTTAATATTAGTTTAAGAATGATTTGATCTAATGGGTAAAATGAAAATGAGAGGTGATTTTTGTGCCGGGCAATGCCAACTCTAACTCGGATTCTGGTAGGGGTTCAATCAAAGATCCTATTGTAGACATTATTCAGCGACGGTCGCGCGCACCAGGGATAGACGAATCCGGGGGCAGGCAGCCCGTGCTAGCTGGTGTATCGCCTACGCCTATACCTATGGATCCCTCTGCCTTGGGGCTTCGCTTAGCTTCTATTGCTTTTAGGGAGGTAGAAGAAGTTGCCATGCCTAGAGTGCCCAAAGCGAGGCGGATTGCTCAGGAGGATAACGCCTTTAGGGCGGCTCCAATGGCTTTTTCTCAGTCTGGGCCTGAAGAAGCTACTTTGAATGGCTCGCGGGTTCGTCTGATGGCATGCATGGCTGCAGAATTGCCCACTATTAAGTTTAAACTTAATCAGCTTTTGAGTTCGATCGTTAATTTTTTTGAGAATCTGGAGAGGGAGCCTGTTGGGCTTTTTTTGTTTGAAAGCGTGTTTAAGGAATCTCAAGACGCACTGGATTCGATTCAAGATCGACTGGTGGGCTTTCTTTGTATTTTGATGTCGGAGCAGCAGCTCTGTCCGCTCAGCGCTTATTGCGGTGTTTTGCTTTGTCAGGTAGGCGTGGTTCGTCAAGAGCTTAGTCGGAGAGCAGCCATTCTAAACGCTCTTTCGGGTGTTGACGCCCCGCCGCCTGCAAATCCGCGCCTATGATAAAACAAAACCTGGCACTTAAATCATTAAAAACCCCTGGAGAGCTCGGAATTTGGCTGCTATCCTTAAGCTCATTGCACAGTTGTGAGATGAGGCCATGGCAAAAGAACATAACGATATTAACCCTCAAGAAACGCAAGAATGGATTGACGCGCTGGACGCGTTGATCCAAGTCAACGGCAAAGAGCGCGCTGAATATATCATCAACAGCCTCATGCAAGCGGCTCGTGAGCGCGGCGCTAATCTGCCTATGTTGCTCGATCAGCAGTTGCCTTATGTGAATACCATTTCAGAAGACGAGCAGCCAAGCTACCCCGGTAATCGTGAGATTGAAAAACGCATCGGTCAGATCATGCGCTGGAATGCGGTGTGCATGGTCTTAAAAGCCACGCACATTGCCAAAGAGCTCGGCGGCCACTTAGCCACTTTTGCCTCTTCGTCTGTGCTCTACAGTGTGGCTGAAAACCATTTCATGAAAGCCGATGACCTTATTTTTTATCAAGGGCATGCTTCACCCGGTATGTACTCTCGTGCATTTATCGAAGGCACCTTGAGCGAAGAACAACTCTCACATTTTCGTCAAGAAGTGGGTGTTGATGGTTTATCATCATATCCGCACCCTTGGTTGATGCCGGAATTTTGGCAGTTTGCCACGGTGTCTATGGGCTTAGGCCCGATTCAGGCGATTTACCAAGCGCGCTTTCTAAAGTATTTGCAGCACCGCGAGATGATAGAAGACACGGGTCGACGCGTGTGGTGTTACTGTGGTGATGGCGAGATGGATGAGCCAGAATCGCTGGGTGCGATTCATATTGCCGCTAAAGAAAAGCTCGATAATTTATGCTTTGTGATTAACTGTAATTTGCAGCGTCTCGATGGTCCGGTACGCGGTAACGCGAGCATTGTGCGTGAACTGGAGTCGGTGTTCACCGGTGCGGGTTGGAATGTGATTAAGGTGCTTTGGAGCAGTGATTGGGATCAATTGCTCGCCAAAGATAAGAGCGGCTTATTAATGAAACGTTTGGCCGAAGTGGTCGACGGTGAATATCAAACCTATAGCGTGAAAGACGGGGCGTATATTCGCGAGCATTTTTTCGGTAAATACCCTGAGTTGCTGGCCTTGGTGGAAGACATGAGTGATGCAGAGCTCGCGTCATTGCGCCGCGGTGGTCACGATGTGTTTAAAGTTTATGCGGCGTATGATCGTATGCAAAAATTGAATAATGGCCGACCCACCGTGATTTTAACCCACACGGTTAAAGGCTTTGGTTTGGGTGTGTCAGCCGGCGAAGGTCGCAATGTCGCACACAACACTAAAGTGATGACGCTAGAAGAATTGCAGGCGTTTCGCGACAAGCACGAAATCCCGGTTAAATTTAACAGCTTGGATGATATTCCGTTTTACTTGCCGCCTAAAGACAGTGATGAAATTCGTTACGTACAAGAGCGTCGCCACGCACTGGGAGGGCCCTTGTTTCATCGTCGGCAAGCCTCAAAGCCATTGAATGTGCCGCCGTTATCAGCGTTTGCAAAGCAGCTAGAAGACTCAGGCGATCGTGAGATCTCATCGACGATGGCGTTTGTGCGTGTCTTAAACACCATTTTCCGTGATAAAGAACTGGGCCCGCGAGTGGTGACAATAGTGCCTGACGAAAGTCGTACGTTTGGTATGGAAGGTTTGTTCCGACAATACGGTATTTACTCGGTTGTGGGGCAGTTGTATGAGCCGGAAGACAAAGAACAAGTGATGTATTACAAAGAATCGCAAACCGGTCAGATCTTCGAAGAAGGTTTAAATGAAGCCGGTGCGATGTGTTCTTGGATTGCTGCGGGTACTTCTTATAGCACCAATGATGTGCCGATGATTCCGTTTTACATTTATTATTCCATGTTTGGTTTTCAGCGCACAGGCGATTTGGCTTGGGCAGCCGGTGATATGCGTGCACGTGGGTTTTTGATTGGTGGTACTGCCGGTCGCACAACACTTGCGGGTGAAGGTCTTCAGCACCAAGATGGCCATAATATTATTTTTGCGGCCACCATTCCAAACTGCATCAGTTACGATCCCACTTACAGCTATGAAATGGCGGTGATCGTTCGTGAAGGTTTGCGCCGTATGTGCGAAGAACAAGAATCGGTGTTTTATTACATCACTGCGATGAATGAAAACTACCATCACCCCGCCATGCCAGAAAGCAGTGAAGAAGGTATTCTCAAAGGCTTGTATCTGCTGAATGAAAATAAAACGCGCTCGAAGCTTAAAGTGCAGCTCTTAAGCAGCGGGGCGATTTTAAATGAAGCGATTAAAGCGGCCGCGATGATTGAAAAAGATTTTTCTGTGAAAGCCAACGTGTGGAGTGCGACGAGTTTTAATGAGCTTGCGCGTGACGGGCGTGATGTGGCGCGCTGGAATCATTTAAACCCCGATAAAAAACCTCGCTTGAGTTATGCTGAGCAATGTTTAAAAGGGCACGAGGGTCCTGTGATTGCTGCGACAGATTATATCAAAGCCTATGCGGATCAAATTCGCGAGTTTGTGCCAGCGTATTATGTGGTATTGGGCACGGATGGTTTTGGTCGCAGCGACACACGCCAAAAATTGCGTCAGCATTTTGAAGTGAATGCCAATTACATTGCCTATCATGCGATTAAAGCTTTAGTCGATGAAGGCAAGCTCGATGTGAAAGATGCGCTCAAAGCGCGCAAGCTCTATAGCATCGATCCCGATAAATTAAATCCACTGTATGCGTAAGGGGATGAGAGTATGAGTCAAGTGTTTGAAGTAAAAGTGCCAGATATCGGCGGTTCTGAAAACGTTGAGGTGATTGAGGTTTTGGTTAAATCCGGCGATGCGGTGAAAGCCGAAGATTCGCTGCTAACGTTAGAAAGCGATAAAGCCACGATGGATGTGCCCGCACCCAAAGCCGGTGTGATTAAAGACATCAAGATCAAAGTGGGTGACAAGGTTTCGGAAGGCAGCTTGATTATGACGATGGATGCTGAAGGCGAGGTAGATGAAGCTAAAAAATCTGAAGATAAGCCGGCTGAGAAAAAAGCCGCGCCTGAAAAAGCCAGCACTCAAAGCGAAACGGCATCAGATATTACCTTGCCTGATTTGGGCACGGATGATGCGGTTGAAGTGATTGAAGTGCATGTCAAAGCCGGCGACAGCGTGAAAGCCGAAGCGGCGTTGCTGACATTGGAAAGCGATAAAGCCACGATGGACGTACCGGCACCGCGCGATGGCGAGATTCAAGCCATCAGTATAAAAGTGGGCGATAAAGTGAAAACGGGCCAAGTGATCGGCCAGATGAGCGGTGCCCCGGCCGACCAGACTGGGAAACCTAAAGAAGATAAAGCGCAAGCGGTACCGGCGGCTCAAGAAAAGCCGGCGGAAAAAGCCGAAGCACCCGCGTCGGCTTCATTGAATCAAGGTAATGTGTACGCAGGCCCTGGCGTGCGTCGATTGGCCAACGAGCTCGGTGTGAACTTGGCGAGTGTTTCGGGCACCGGTCCCAAAGGCCGTATTTTACGCGAGGATTTAACAGGCTTTGCTAAACAACGAATGACCTCAGGTGGTGGCGCTGGCTTGAGCTTGGCCGAAGCCCCGGTGGTGGATTTTGCAAAATTCGGTGAGGTGGAAACCCAAGCACTATCGCGCATTAAAAAGCTATCCGGCAAATTCTTGCACCGCAACTGGGTCACCATCCCGCATGTGACACAGTTTGACGAAGCGGATATCACCGATTTAGAAGCGTTTCGTCAGGCGAATAAAGCCGTGGCCGAAAAGCAAGGTGCAAAACTCACGCCGCTAGTGTTTATTATGAAAGCCGTGGTGGCCGCGTTGAAAGCGTATCCGCAATTTAATGCCTCACTCGATGCTAGCGGTGAAAACTTGGTATTGAAAAAGTACTTCCACATCGGTGTGGCGGTCGATACGCCTAATGGTTTGGTCGTGCCCGTGATTCGTGATGTGGATCAAAAAGGCTTTGTTGAGTTGGCTAAAGAGCTGGCGGAGTTTTCGAAAAAGGCGCGCGATGGCAAGTTAACGCCGGCTGATATGCAGGGCGGCTGTTTTTCGATTTCAAGCTTGGGTGGCATTGGTGGCACGGCTTTTACACCGATTGTGAATGCGCCAGAAGTCGCGATTTTGGGTGTGTCGAAATCTGACATTAAACCTAAATTTATCGACGGCGAGTTTAAACCACGATTGATGTTGCCGCTGAGTTTATCGTATGATCACCGCGTGATTGACGGTGCGGATGCCGCACGCTTTGTGGTATATTTGGCGCAAGCCTTGGAAGATATGCGTAGAGTTTTATTATAACGTCATTGCGAGTGCAGCGAAGTAATCTCAGGAATGAACAGGAAGATTGCCGCGTCGAGTTACACCTTCCTCGCAATGACACACGAGAATCATCCCTATAACAGGAGAAAAACAGTGAAGACAGTCAAAACAGAAGTGGTGGTATTAGGCAGTGGCCCTGGCGGTTACTCGGCAGCGTTTCGCGCAGCTGACTTAGGCAAAAAAGTGGCGTTGATCGAGTTTCATGACACCCTGGGTGGTGTGTGTTTAAATGTGGGTTGTATCCCATCAAAAACCTTATTGCATGCAGCGAAAGTGTTGGATGAAGCCAACCATATGGCTGAGCATGGCATCAGCTTTGGCAAGCCTAAAATTGAGCCTAAGAAATTAGTCGCCTACAAAGAGTCCGTCATTGGCAAGCTCACGGGTGGTTTGGCTGCCATGGCGAAAATGCGCAAAGTGGAGTGGGTGAAAGGTTACGGTAAATTCACAGGCCCCAATACGATCGTTGCAGAAGATCACGAAGGCAACAAAACGGAAGTGACGTTTGAGCAGTGTATTATTGCCGCAGGTTCTCGCCCGGTAAAACTGCCGTTTATCCCTGAAGACAGCCGTATTTTTGATTCCACGGGCGCTTTAGAGCTCAACGACATCAAAGGCAGCTTGTTGGTGATTGGTGGTGGTATTATCGGTTTGGAAATGGCGACCGTGTATTCGACTTTGGGTGCCGAAGTGTCGATCGTTGAGTTTATGCCACAAATTGCAGGCAGTGCCGATGCGGATATGGTTAAGCCTTTGCATAAAGTCATGAGCCAGAAGTGCAAAGACATTATGCTTGAAACGAAAGTCACGAAAGTGGAAGCGAAAAAAGACGGGATTTATGTGACCTTCGAAGGCAAAAATGCACCGGATAAAGCCCAGAAATTTGATCAAGTCTTGGTGGCGGTGGGTCGTATTCCTAACGGTAAAGAAATTGCCGCCGATAAAGCCGGTGTGAATGTGGACGAGCGTGGTTTTATCGCGGTCGATAAGCAACTGCGCACGAATGTGAATCATATCTTTGCTATCGGTGACATCGTGGGTCAGCCGATGCTGGCGCATAAAGCCGTGCACGAAGCGCATGTGGCGGCCGAAGTGATTGCCGGTGAGAAGCATTTCTTTGATCCGCGTTGCATTCCATCCGTGGCCTACACAGACCCAGAGCTTGCGTGGGTGGGTGTGACTGAGCGCGAAGCCAAAGAAAAAGGCATTGAATACGGTGTGGGCGTGTTTCCTTGGATCGCCAGCGGTCGCTCGCTTAGTCAAGGTCGCGAAGAGGGGTTGACCAAGGTCTTGTTCGATAAAAACAATCGCATCATCGGTGCGGCCATGGTTGGCCCGAATGCCGGTGAGTTGGTGGCAGAGGCTGCGCTCGCGATTGAAATGGGTTGTGATGCTGAAGACATTGCGCTGACCATTCATCCACACCCAACATTGTCAGAGTCGGTGGGCTTGGCCACGGAAATGTTCACAGGTTCGATCACGGATTTAATTCCGAAGAAGAAAAAGAAATAATTGACTCGTTAAAATAAAAAACCCGGCTGATGCCGGGTTTTTTATTGATTGCTTCGTGCTCGGTTTAAGACGATTGAGTCCAGTTGCTTGAGTCGATGTAAATCGTTTTATAAGCTGCGCCGTTGTTTGGTACGGCGAAGTTGTACTTGTATTTTTTAGTTGTGCCGTCAGCTAACGTAATGGATTTAGTGACATTAGCTGCTCCATCATTTTCGTCCCAGCAAAATTCTTGAGATTGGTTCTTATCAACTTCATTCGTTTTATTATATGTGCCTTTAGAGCTCTGGGCGTAGGCATTTACGTAGAATGGCTGGTCGTGTTTTGAAGAGCCTTGTACTGAAAAGCCATATTGACCGGGTGAGCAGGCAAGCGCTGCCAATGGCAAAGTTACGGTAGCAAATACGCATAAGTTTATAAAATTGAATACTGATTTTTTCATAAAATTCCTTATTGGTTTTATAATGTAAGAGCCACCGATTCTATCATTTTTTTGTTCAATTATAAAGCATAATGTTTGTGGAGCCGCCACCGCGATAATCTCAGACAGTAGTACAAGCAAGGCGCCGATAATTAAGGCTTTTTCCATGGTGCTGAGTTTTTTCCAGCGTGAGCTGCTGCTTGTGGTGCACCCAAAAAAGCCAGCGCATCGATTATCTGGAACGCGGAGTTGAGAAGGTATCGGCGCCGGCCATTTTTTATCCTTATGGTTTTTTAAAGATGATAAAATGGAAACCTTTTGGTTTTATGACGATTGCAGTGCTTCGTGGATTTGCTCGAACAGATACCCCATGTGCACGCGGTTAGTTAAATCCAGGCGTTGTGTGTTGATTTTTAGCACTGGTTTGTCGTGGTAGCCGCATTTGCACACGTCTTCGGGGTAGGTTTTGTAGAGTTTGCTCAAGGCTAAAATTTCACGGAAGGTCCAGCCGCCGTTCATCTCCATTTCACGGGCACGCTGTTGGATACGCTGCCAGGCTTGTTCGGCACTGCCTTGTAGCACAATTAGCAAGTCAGACGAGGGCAGTTCTTTATTTTTCGCGTAAAACTCGGTGCTTAGTAGGTCGAGCTCATCGGCGGTGAGGTAGCCATCTTGGTAAAAGAGCTGGCAAAAGACTAAGACGTCTTCGGCCAGGCTTCGGTCTTTCACGTAGCTTCTATCGCCGGCTTTACCGATGCGGCGGTGTTCCGTGCGGAGCTTTAAAAAGTGACGCTGTAGGTCATAGCAATAGCGCTTTTTGTCATGTAAAAACTTGCCTAGCAGCGGGTTTTTTTCCGGGTCTTCGTACAAGGCATTGATGCGCAAGCTCTGGTGCATGAGCGTGGTGACCGTGGATTTACCGAGGCCCACATTGCCCGCAACCGTGATCAAGCTCGGGTGTTTTTTGAGATATTCTTCAAGCTGGCGCTCAGCTTCCACGGCGCGAATGGCGGCTGTGGTCTCTGGCAGCTTTACCCATTCTTGGATACCGGGGGTGGTGATGCGCAAATTCAGCGCTTTGATTTTATCAACAATTTGGTTAGCCACTTCTTCCATGCGCTCTAAAAGACGGTCTTCACGGTTCGTGTCGATGATCATCACAGGGCAGGTGATGTGCTTGCGCACAAAGTTCTCGTACAAGTCATTTAAGAGGCTTAAGTACTCGCGGCTGATCAGCTTTTCGCTATCGCGACCCCGCTTGGCGATCCGCTCTAACAAGCTGTCCACATCCGCGCGTAGGTAGATCACAAAATCGGGTTGATCGATGTGTTCGGTGAGCAGATTATAGCTGCGCTGATACGCGCGAAACTCTTCTTCGGTCATGTGGCCGATAACTTTTTGCGCTTTACCAAAGACGTGGAAATCTTCAAAAATCGTGCGGTCTTCCAGCACAATGCCGCGGGCCTGGTCGATCTTGGCTTGGCGCTTGAGACGCCCGTTTAGAAACTCGATTTGGGCCATGAAGGCGTTGTGTGCAGGGTCCTTATAAAAAGCATCGAGCACGATGTGATCGAATTCTTCTTGGTAGGTGTGGATTTCTTCATCACCATCCAGAGTCGGAAACGAGCTCAGCAAAATCTTGCTCAAAGCGGGCGATTTGAGGTTGTTGACGAAAGTGGACTTGCCTGCGCCAATATTGCCGATAATCCCGATGCGTAAGTTTTCCATGTTGACCCTTTTTTGTCCTATTTTGGCGCGTTGTTTGGCGACGAAAAATAGTACCAGGGTAGGGATCAAAAGCAAGTTTGGATGTGCTCTGGCACGTAGCAAGTCGTAATCTAGCCTGCGTTGAGCGAAGCGATAACCCGGGTTTTTATTTCCCCGGGTTAACGCCTGTCTTCGCTGCCGCTTCGACGAGGCTCAACGCAGGCTACATTTTGTCGCTAATGCCATTGCGAGCGAACGCCAGTGAGCGCGGTAATCTGGTCCATTAATCTTGAGATTGCTTCGTCGCTTCGCTCCTCGCAAAGACGGTTGCTACTTTTGCTAGTAGCCTTGGATTGTTTTTCCGTATTTTTTACGGTGTTTGACTTTTTGATGTTGTATTAAAATAGGACAACTTTAACAAAAACAAGGTTATCTACTATGACAAACTATCATCCCGCTTTGCCTTCATCAGAACAAGCTGTAAACAACTATGACGATGTCTTTTCTGATCATGTGCCCGTCATGGCTCAAGTCCCGACCAACTTTACGAATAAGCCTTTGAATATCATTTCTTGGAATGTGTTGGAGTCTGATGCTGCTCATGGGATGTCTGCTTTTAAAAGCCCTGGCGCTCGATATGGTGAAACCGTTGAGCAAACTGACGCCCGCCATCAAAGAATAGCCTCGGCGCTTAGGAAAATGGTTGGGCAGCAGCCGGTTTCGTTTGTGGCCTTGCAAGAGATCATGGCGGACGGTGAGCTCTTTAGAAAAATTGCCGCTGAGCTTGGAGACGAGTGGGCATGTTATGAATCTGATGGCAAAAAGGTCGATCAGGGTGCCTGTGTTGTTTTTTATAAGAAAGCTGAGTTTGCCCCTGTGGATCAAGCCGATTGCTCAATTTGGAAGGGTGCGGGTATGTCGAGCCTGTTTCAGGCAAATGGTAGTGACTGGCATGTTCAGCTGAATAATGTTCATGCCGAGTACTCACGTTACTCAAAAGCCCATGAGGCTAATATTCAGCGCTTGCTGGATGTGGATAGGCCTGCGCCAGATCGGAACCTACCGATTGTGATAGGTGACTTTAATGCCTGTATGCTTTCTGAGGATAGGCGCCCTCAGAATATTGCCACCAGTGCGACGCCTGCTAATTTTACCGGCACGGAGAAGCAAGGCGCTTGCGCGGTTGACGGCTGTCTTTACGGTTACGATGTTCAACGAGCGGCCATAAAACACATGAACCCTGAGACAGGCTTGGCGTTTGACCCGCAAGCTTTGAGTGTTGAGACGCTTGCGCCTGAACAGCGAGAAGAGCTTTCGCGTTGGTGGTGTGCGGTATCGACGCCACAAGAGTATGAGGCTGCTCAGATTGACTTGTCGCGTTTTCCTGAGTATCAGCGTTTGCTTCAAAAGGCTTTCGATGATCAAATTCATTTTCAGGTGAGTATTGCCGGTAATGCCTTAAACGAGCGAGGTATTGCGCTAACGATTGATAATAGTTTCGCTTCAGCTCTGCAGGACTGGGCTCAGGTAAAACGCTTTGCAGACAATCCTTTCGTGCTTGACCATGTGGATCATAATGCTAGACCTTTACACATCGTTTATGTTGCTGAGTGTCACTACAAAACATTCACTCAGTTTATTGATGATGCATTGCTTCTTAAAGCCTTTAAAACCATTTATAGCGCCCTACAAGAAGCACAAAAAGGCCCTAAGACAAATTGGTTGAAAACGCTTGAAGGTCAATCGTTTACTGAACAATTACGTTTAGTGCGAGAGCATAGTCAAAAAAACGGTAGTCGTACTCAGCGTGCGTACGAATTGGCTAGATCTCATCGCTGGAATGCAACGCCTGATAATACAGAACTATTTAAAGCGATTTATCAAACTGCGTTTGAAAAATCACGCGGCGCTAAGCGATCGAATTTGATTGAAGGCCCCAGTATTTTTAGGTCAAAAACACTGGCTAAAAAGCTTGTTAGTGATAACCGCGAGTTAAATATGAACGATAGCTATGCGCAGAGAGTCACAGCGGCTTTTAAGTCCGGAAAATAAAAACCGGGATTATCTCTCGCCACAGCACTTACAGTGCGACGGCGGATCAATCCAGGCTACCAGCTAATGTTATTGCGAGCGAGCGCTAGTGAGCGCGGTAATCTGGTCCATTAATCTTGAGATTGCTTCGTCGCTTCGCTCCTCGCAAAGACGGTTGCTACTTTCCTTAAGTTTCTAACCGCTTGACAGCCCGTCGCTTCTGCGCAAGGCTTGCGCTATGAAATGGGTTTTTTACGGTATTGTCATTGTTTTGTTTTTCGGGCCGCTGTGGGTTTTACTCACAGGCCAGGTGGACTTGAGCACGCATTGGCAGCGTGCCGATCGAAGCCGTGTGAATATCGCACCGCTGCCACAAGATCACCCGGCTGCCTTGGTGCAAGTGTATGCCGCACGTGCCTATCATTGGCGTGGCTTGTTTGCTGTGCATTTGTGGATTGCGGTCAAGCCTCAAAATGCCACTGAGTATACGATTTATCAGGTCATTGGCTGGAACCTCTATCGCCATCAGCCGGCCTTATCGGTCACTCGTGGGATGCCGGATCGTCGCTGGTTTGGTCATAAGCCCTTCATTGTTGAGCAAATTGGCGGTGAAAACGCCACAGCCGCTATTTATAAGATTGAGCAAGCCGTTGGAAGCTACCCTTATAAAAATACCTATCGAACTTGGCCTGGGCCAAATAGCAATACCTTTGTAGCGTATGTGCTACGCCGTGTGCCTGAGCTCAGTGCAGCGCTGCCTGCCACGGCAATCGGTAAAGATTATTTGGAAAACGGTAGGCTTTATGCTCAAAGCCCGAGTAATACCGGCATTCAATTTTCGCTGTTTGGTCTTTTGGGCTTTCATCTGGGCTTGGCTGAGGGCTTAGAGTTTAATGTCTTGGGTTTGAGTGCAGGTGTTGATCTTTTGCGTCCGGCCTTGAAGTTGCCCAGCATTGATCGATTGGGTGTGGGGCGATGATGACGTTTGTTGATGCCGTGCCAACTGCAGCGCAGATTCAAGCTTGTGTGGCCATTGATGCAAAGGTGCAAATTACGCCGTGGTCACTGGCGAAATTTGAATCTTCATTTGCTCAAGACTGTTTTCTATTACTCTGTGAAGGGCAGGCTGTGCTTGCGTACTGTATTTGGCGTGAGGTATTGGATGAAGCTGAACTTTTGACGATAGCGGTTCATCCTGATTATCAAGGGCAGGGCTTAGCGAAAAAATTGTTTACCGAGATGTTGAAGCGTTGCTCTCAGAAAGGTATTCAGCGCATGTTTCTGGAAGTCGTGGTGAGTAATGCGCCGGCACTCGCTTTGTACCACAGCTTGGGCTTTATTGAGCAGGGCGTGAGAAAAAACTATTATCACACCGCAAAGGGTGCTTTGGATGCGAAAGTGTTACGTCTTGAACTCAATGCTTGAACTCTTAAAATTGATCTTATTCGGTGTGATGTGTAATCGAGTGCCGGCGATGTTGACATCAATTTCTTCATCAGCGATCAGTGTGATCGTTTTGCCGTTTAAAGCCAGCGCGCTTTGAGTGTTTATCGTTAAGTTGTTTTCGGCTTCAAGTGTATAGGTTTGAGTTTGTGTGTTGATGTTGTGTGTGGAGGCTATTAGCAAGGTGTCCTCTGTGAGCTTCAGTGTGTTACTGGCGTCTGCGTTGCAAAGTTTAAAGCAAGCTTGTTCTTTAAGTGCCTGGCTTTCTTCGTCAATGCAACCGATCAGATAGGGTTGGTCAGGGTCATTGTGTAGGCAATTGACGATGCCAATGCGGTTAGCTGCTGGCTGGCTATAAAATCCTTGTTGATGGCCGCTCACTGGCATGGCGATGGGTACGGGTCGGCGAGTTTTGCGGGTATCCCATTCAAAGATCATCTCCACGGTATTGTGATGTACCGCAACAATTTTTCCGAGTGTGGCTTGTGATAAGGTGCTGGCTTGTGTTTCTCCGTGCTGCAAATCGTTTAGCGGGCAGGCGGTGATCTCGGTTTTAATGCCGAGTGTGTCTAGGCTTTGGTAATGGATGTGGGTGATCACAAGTGTTTTTTGCTCATGTGTAAAGCAAAGCCCGGGGTGCGCACGAAGGTCAAAGCTTGAGAAATAATATTTTTCAGTGTGTCTTATCCCTTGTGGGCAGGGAGAGGGGGTGTGTTTATTTCGGGCTTGTTTTAAAGCCAATTGGCAGCCTGTGGGTGTCAGGCTGAGGTTCTGTGTGGGCCAGTGATCGCTTTGCTTTTTCGCGTTGAGAGTGGGGCGATTATCCGTATGCGTATAAAAAAAGTGATAGCCGCTTTTTTGAGTGATGCGTTGAAAAAATGCTAGAGGGTTTATGTCGATTTGCGTGTGAAAATTATCGCGCAGATCGCCTTGCGTGATTTGGTCGGCTTCTTTGGGTGCGACGAGACTTAAGGCTTGTTGTAAGGTGCTGGCCTCGATGATTTGGCGATACAGTGTGTTTGGCTCGAGCATTAAAGCGGGTGTGATGATTAATTGGGTGCAGAGTGTTCGGCGCTCTGGCTGTATCATCACATCGCGCACAAAGCCTGTCAGCGAACAGCTTTGATGCTTGTGCTTGATGCTGATCGGCTGGTGTGCTTGAAAATGCTGAGTGGGAATCGAAAGCACCAGTGTAAAGCTAAAGCCATGATTGAGCGTTTGATACCCCTGAAATGTAAAATGCTCAGCATAAAAGTGTTGACCGGCGTGCTCAAGTGATAAGCTCATCGTGAACCGTTTGGAATGTCTGCCACTAAACGTAGTGAGGCGCTCAATTGTTCGAGTTGCAGCCAGGGTCTGAGCCAAGCCACCGCTTGGAAACGCCCCGGGTTGCTTTTGTCTTCCACAATATTCACACGAGCTTCAGCTAAGGGAAATTTCGATTTCAGTCGTTGCTTTACACCTGCGTTCGCATTCACATAGTTTAGTAACCACTGGTTTAGCCAGATTTCACAATCCGAGGCTTCCATAAAACTGCCGATTTTATCGCGGGCCATGATTTTAAGGTAATGCGCAATGCGAGAAGTCGCCAAAACATACGGCAGCCTTGCGGCAATGCGCTCGTTCGCAGAGGCTTCTTCGGTGTTGTAGAGTGCGGGTTTGTATAGCGTTTGTGCGCCGAAAAATACCCCGTAGTCGGTGTGCTTGTAATGGCAAAAGGGTAGGAGGCCTGCGTGACTAAGCTCAGCCTCTTGTTCGTCGGATAGGCCAACTTCAGCTGGGCAAAAGGCTTCGCCTTGTTTGCGTGGAATGATGGGAAGTCTATCAATTTTACCGCCACCTTCTCGACCGCGAATGGCTGTGGTCCAGCCAAAGCGCTGGTGCGCACGTATCATGCATTCAGCTAAGTGAAAGCTGGCATTCATCCAGCAAATATCTTGATCATTCTCGATGGTTTCATCGATGCCTTGAGTTTCTGCAGTATATTGAGGGCGTGCGATCACTCGGGGTAGTGTTAAAGTGATAAAGCGCGCGTAACGTTGCTCACGTAGACCCTGCCAGGCTGAGTGCTCAGGCCCGTTAAAAATCGGGCTGATGTGGTTGAGCTCGTTTAAGCTGCGCCAATCCTCTAGACCCAGTAAGCTGGGTTTGGCACAGGCAATGAAAGGTGCAAAGGCTTTTTCGGCAAGCTGGCCTAAATAATGCAGGCTCTGTATGTCAGGGGTTTGGTGGTCAAAGGCATAGGCGCCGATCAACACGTTAAAGGGGTGCGCGCCAGCGTGATCAAAGCCTGCAGTGTAGACTTTTTTATACAGTGTGGAGCGCTCAAGACTCACCGATCGAGCAGCTTCTTTGGATAATGCTTTTTTGCTGATATTGAATAGTTTAATGCGAATGCTCGTTGGTTGGCCTTCGTTGATGAATAGACGCTGAACACCACGGTAATTCGCCTCAAGGGATTGAAAGTCGTCATGGTGCAAAATGTCATTCACGGTGGTGTTGATTAAGGCGTTGATTTTACTCAGAGCGGCTTCTAAGCCGGAAAAGGAGGCGATGTGAGTGTGGCTTAGTGCGTGTTGTTTGCTGCTGAGTGTGTTGAGGGTTTGTTCCAGTAGAATTTGTGTGGCCTTGGCTTCAATCATCTTTTTTCTCCTGTGCGCTCAAAGCTTGGCAATGTGCGAGTATCTTACTCAGTTTTTGCTCGTCTTTGGAAGAGCGTGCGGCGGTGTCAAGCAGGCTTTGTATCTTTTGTTTGAGGGCATGTAACTTCTTTAGTTCAGGCACTTGTTTGATAATTGCCTCAGGTTCGAAGTCTGAGAGTTGCCGAAATTGAAGCTGAATATCTAATGGCGAGGCCTGATCAGACAGGGGGTGTGGAATGGATACATTCAATGAAGGCTTTAAATGTTGCATGTAGTCATTGAGCGAGTCTTCGTTCACCTCAATAAACTCACGCTCGCTGATATCGTCAACGACGGTGTGGCCAGAAAAATCGCCCATAACACCTGCGACAAAGGGCAGTTCTTGTTTGATGATGCCGTTGTCAGTTTCGACATCGTACGTGATATGTACACGCGATAGAGATGTGCTCATCGCTCCTCCAGTGGTTTTTAGTGGGAATAAAAGAAGGGTTCAATCTATCGACATTTTTTATAACTGTAAAGTTAATCACCTACCTGTTTTTCCAGGAAAAATCTTGAAGCCATTTGCAGTGTCGAATGCCGGTGAAGTTAAGCTTAATGCCGGCATATTGCCAGGTGCAGCTAGTGTTGTGTTGTGTCATTTTTCCGTGTGAAAATAAGCGAATGATGCTTTGATCACCTGTGTAATTCAAGCTGATATCGTGTTGATCAAAACGTGTGAGGGAAAGGCTGACGTTTTTGACGTGAAGCGGAAAGGTTTGGTTTGAAAATGGGCCGAAGCTATAGTGTAGGCGGTGCTGATCAAAGGCGATGGCCATCGTTTTTATTTGGTTGCTGAGGTCGATACCTGTGATCTGAATGCTTGGGGTTTTGGTATTCCATAGGCTTTGCGCGAGCTTATCAAGCGTCAAAAAATGATCATCAGGTGGTTGAAAATAGAATGAGCCATGGGTTTTTGCTGGAAGCTTTAGCTTATTTTTGAATCGCAAAAAGTGTTGTATCAGTGCCTTAAGTTTTGTGTTGGGCAAGTCGTTTTTGCTGGGTTTAAACGGGTAGTACTGTTTTCTCAGGCTTTGCAGGCTTGTTTGAAGTTTTTCCCAGCTTAATTGGTGCTGCTTAAGGCAAGCGAGGCTGATCGCTTGCCAGCGGTTAAACGTGGTTTTTTGAATAAACTGATTCACTGGAAAAGGCGCTTTTTTCGAGAGTGAGGCGAGCTTGATAAAGGGGCCGCTTTGCTCTGAGAGCGTTTTGTGTACGAGAAAGCAAGGGTTTGCTCTATCTTGCTGTGTTTTGTGTTGGGCATCGGCAAGCCTTGCTTCTTGTTGGTACAGAAATAAAAAAAGGCTTGATAGCTTGAGGTTAATGTCCGGTTTGTGGAGTGTGTACAAGCTCAAGCAGTCACGTATGGGATTCATTAAGGCTAGACCGTGTGATTGTTGAAAACGCTTTGGCCAATAATCAACGGCTTGCTCTTCCCAATATTTTTTCATGTTATCGATCGAATAGTGTTGCCCACTCAAGGCTTGGGCAATTTCAAGATTGCTTTGAAGCTCACTTTGCCAAACGTAGTAAGCTTTAGCGCTATATTTTTCAGTGTCAGGCAGGCTATTTAAACTGCTGCTATAAACGTCATCTAGCGTTAGGGTGCGTGATAGCACGCTCGATACCCAGTGCGAGTGGATTTGGCCTTCGTGGTTTGGCTGTGTGGTGTTAATCACCAAGGCTGAAAGGCTTGGGGCTTGTGGGTAATAGCGCTGAACAAAGCGCGCTAGGTTGTAGCGAAATCTCGCCTGTGTGACTCCGCTGGCTTGATTGAAATAAAGGTAGGCTAGTAAGTCGCTATAGCTAGGCTTTCTTTGTTGGAAGCTTGTCTTAAACGCCTGTTTGATGAGTGAAGCAGCGCTTTTTTTGTAGAGAGTATCGATTAAAGTTTGTGTGTTTTTAAGCGTTCGTAAGCGGCTAAGTACGGCAAAGGATTCCCAGTCTTCATTATCTTGCTTTAGTTTTACGAGTGTGGGGGTGATTTTTTGAAGCCATGTGATCGGTTGTTGCTTATCGTCCCAATCGGCGATCAGCAGCGTTTTTAGCGATGCTTCAGCTTGATGGTTTGACTTGATGTTGTTTGCCAAACTTACAACTCCAGCGCCTAGAGCAAGCAGCACAAGCATGCTTAAGCACAATTGATACAGCTGAGGCTCTTTTTGCTTTAGCCATTCTTTTAGGTATTGTCGGTGTGGTTGAGTTTTAGGCTTTGGGTTAAGTGTAATCAAGCCGCGGGTTGGCAGGCACGATGTTTCGACGATATCATCCAGATGTTTTAGTGATTCAATAACCCGCTTCTTGCTGGCGTGTAAGTAAAAGAGTGTGTGAAGTTTACGTTTAAGTTCGCCAGTATTGTTGTAGTAGAGTATTTCAGAACGAGCGATCATCGGCAGTGAGAGTTTGCGCGTGTGTAACTTTACTCGCTTTATAATGCCTGAGCCTAGTCGCTTGCAAAGTCGGTAGCTGTGTGTGATGAGTCGACGTATCAAAGAGATCATAGAATTTTCGCTTGTTGTGTGAGCTGTTTGAGCGTGTGGTTGAGACCTGGTGAGCTTACTGCAGATAAGGCAGCGATGCTTAACCATGCTGTCAGCACGATGATAAAACACAGTGCTGCAAAACGGTGAGGCTTGGCCTGTTTTAAGGTGGTCTCACGCGTTTCATCGGGAAGTAACACGTGGTGAGCTTGTTCCTGGTTTAGCTTGAGCCTCGTTAAAGGACCTTGTATACCGGCTTCAATAAATAAGGCTAGACACAAGCGTGCCAGCCGACTGAGTTGAAACCGTTTATAGTAAAGACCTGCTAAGCTTAGGCCAGGGTTGTGGTCTTGATGAAAACCGAGTGAAAAGTGGGGGTTGCTATGCCCTTGAGTTTGTAAAAGCTCGTCAAATCCTGCGCAGAGTATGGCATGGCTGTCTTTATCTATGGCTCTGCATGTTTCTAGCCAGGCTCGCACATCGTTGATGTTGATCGTGCCATCGTTGCCAAGTTGCTCAAGCCACCTCACTGTTTCGCAATAGATATCGGCATCTTTTAGTCTTGCCATACAGTGATACTCCAATCTTCTGGGGGTTTCTGTGGAAAATAGAGTGTGAGCGTGGTGGTTGCTTGCTCTGTGTCTAAATAAAACTGATACTTGCCAAGCATTGTGCTGCTAATCAGCTCAATACCCGGCAAGCCGTAGTGCACGCATTCTTTGAGCCGACTTTTTTCCTCAAGCTTTGCGTGTTTAAGTGGATCATGCTTGGTTTCTTCGTTGATGCGTAGGTAAAAAACCGCTTCTTTATCGTAATCGCTTAAGGTGACGTCAAAGTATTGCGCGTTTTGTCGCTGAAAAAGCCAGCTTTTCTCGTCGCGCATTAAAGTATGCATGCTGTGGTTGATCGCTTGGATGTAAGCCTTCAGGCTTTCAAGAATTTCTTCATGATCGTACAGGTTTTTTTGAATGGGGATATTGGCAAGCGCTGCCAGGCTTGATGCGCTGCTACGTAGCAGGCGATAGTACTCAAAAGGGTGTGAGTTTGCGTGTTCAAGTAATAAATCCAGTTGCTCCTTGTCTTTATAAAAAAAGCTCAGTGCGAGTTGCTGCTGGGTCTGTTTAATGGCATTGGGCGTTTCTTGAGGTTTTGGTGGTGGCTTAAGTGCGAGAGAGGTGATGGCTTTGTGCAGTCTTATGCAGGGTGGGCAGTACTGCGTGTTAATAAAGAAGCCTTGATCATTAATAATCTCCATTAACTTAAAGCTATTGTCTGAGCTCTCGTTTGAAAGTTGTAGCTCGATGAGACCCAGTGAAATTTCATGTTCGTCAGCGCTGTCTAAATCATTTTTAATTAGACGGCGATAGGCCTGTAATGCCTTGCTTTTATGGATGTAGAGGGTTTGTTTTGCGCTAGGCTGTAAAGAAAATGGCTTCGGCAGTGTGGCATTGTCTTGCGTATCGAAGTAGCTGCCATCTTTAAACCAGCCACTGATGCGCTCTATGATGAGTAGCCCTTCGCGCAAAGCGGCTTCGTTCACGTTCAGTGTTTCAATACCCCAGTAATACGACTCAAGCTGGCTTTGCGTTTGTCGTGTGTGGTGGCGAGTCAGTTGCTGAAAGTGTTGTGGCTTGATGAGCATGCCTTCAAGCCATAAAGGGGGTGCGGTGTTCATAGGCGACTCCAGAAGTGGTGGGTTTTTTTGATGCTTAGACTGTCTGTATTAGCGTTGATAAATAGGGTGGGCGGTGAGGCTGTGTTAATGCTCGAAAGTTTTCGCCAGTCTGCATGATTGATGCGAGCGTAATGACCGATGACGCCAAGATAAAGCGTATTGCTTTGTAGCTTTAAGGTGAGGTTTCGTGTTTGACCGGGGCGTATTTCTATGGTGGTTTTATCCAGTAGTGCATCGCCGAGTGTATTGCTTTGTATGAGTGAGCCATAGCTTTCGTTCATAAAGCTAAAGCCGCTTTTTAATTGATAAAAGCTGATGCGCAGAGGCTTTGCTTGGCCGGCAGTAGGGTTTAAATAGCTTGCGGCTGTGATCTGTATGTTTAGTTGAGGTGCGCTCTTGGGCCATAAACTACAGGCGCACAAAAACGCACACAGTGTAACGAGACAAAGGACTCGCATGTGTCTTACCAACGTAAAAGGGGAATAAAAGATGGGGTTATTCAATCATAGCCACTTTGTGTCTGTCAAGCGTCTTTGAGTATGTGGAATATAAACCTAGGCTTGTGTTGAATTTCTCGGGGATGTGTAGCAACCGTCTTTGCGAGGAGCGTAGCGACGCGGCAATCTCCAGGTTACTTCAAAAGATTGCCGCGCTCACTGGCGTTCGCTCGCAATGACATTAGCCATAAAATGTAGCCGGGATTATCGCTACGCTCAACCCAGGCTGGATAAAACGGTTGCGAGGGTTAATGCGCTGCGTAAACCCGCAAGGCTTGGCCTTTGTGCAGAACGCTTTTGCGAGTTAGGCCGTTGAGCAACATTAGTGTTTTGCTGTTCATGCCGAATTTTTTCGCGATTTTATCGAGATAATCGCCGGACTGAACATGATAGATGGTGAGTTTGCGCGTGGAACTTGTGACCTTTTTGTGAGGCTTGCTGTCACTGTGATGTGCGTCGATGTGAGCAGAAAACGCGATATACTCATGTTGCATGGGGACTTTAATGTCCATGCCAGGCTTGATGAAGTTGTGTTGAATGTGGTTAAGCTTAACGAGCACATCAGGGTTGATGTGATATTTCACGGCGATGTCCCATACGGTGTCTCCCGATTTCACACGGTAGTGATGATACGTCGGTGCCCAATAGGTTGGGTGCTTTTTATTGTGAGGTGGCCAGATGATCAGTGATGTGCCTGGGGCTACATAGTCTGAGCGCAGGCTGTTCCAGAATTTAATTTGACGCACAGACACATGGTAATGTTTTGCGATGGTCCAAAGTGTTTCGCCTTTTTTAACGGTATGGCGTGTGATGTTCATGACACGCACACGCGTGTGGCTTTCGTTAAACAAATGTTCATTGTGCAGGACGAGCTTGCTTAAGCGGTCACTGCCGGTGGGGATAAATAGCGCTTGACCTGGGTAAATACTGTTATTGTGCAGATGGTTCACTTGCCGAATCAGTGTGACAGAGGTGTGGTAGCGCTTGGCAAAGGAATCCAGCGTGTCGCCATGGCGAACCAAGGCGCGATTCCAACTGACACGGTCTTTTACAGGTAGCTTCGCAAGCTCTCGTTTGAAGCGATCCACGTGCGTGATCGGTAAAAATAATACATGCGGGCCGCTGGGGTCCGTAGCCCAGCGATTGTAGCCTGGGTTGAGTTCTGACAGCTGATCCAGGCTTAAACCTGCCATGCTCGCAGCGCGCGAAAGATCGATTTGTGTGCCGATGTTCACTTTGGCTAGATAAGGTGCGTTTTTCACCACCGGCAATTGGATCGGGTATTCATCAGGGTGAGAGATGATGGTGGCTAAGGCCAAAAGCTTCGGCACGTAGGTTTCAGTTTCGTAAGGCAGGGATAGATACCAGAACTCGGTGGGTTTGCCGGCGCGCGCGTTGCGCTTAATGGCATCTTCTACCGTGCCTTCACCTGAGTCATAAGCTGCAATCGCCAGTAGCCAATCACCATTGAAGAATTTGCCGAGGTAAACGAAATAATTCAGTGCGGCATTGGTTGAAGCGACGACGTCGCGCCGGCCGTCATACCACCAATCGAGTCGTAAGCCAAAGCCGGAGGCGGTGCCTGGCATCATTTGCCATAAGCCCGCAGCACCACTGCCGTAGTTGGTGGCATAAGGGTCATACGCGCTTTCGACCATCGGTAAGAGGGCAAGCTCGGCTGGAAGGTGGCGCTTCTTCACTTGTTGGAAAATGTAATATAAGTAGGGCGCCGCACTTTCGGCCATTTTTTGAACATATTTCGGGTTCTTCATGAACCACTTGATTTGCCAAGCCACTGCGGCATTGCTGCTGGATTCATCGGGTAAATCAAAGCTATCGCCGAGTACCGTCCATAAATTATCGGCGTCTTTGTACTGTTTTAGGTGTGTTGGCGTGCCAAAGCCTGAGGTGTAGCTATCGCTGTAACCGGCCGCGCAGCCGCCTAGCATCAGGCAGAGTGCGAATGTGAGGATGGCTGTACTAAGCCATTTTGTCCATGTCATAAGTCGGTCAGAAATCGCTACAAAAGGGCTATTCTGCATGAGAATAAGCCGTTGGGCAACGAAAACAGATGAGAATCGATGTGGGTGGTTAGGCAGCACGTGTTCGGGTTTTCTTAGTAAGAAAGCCTTAAGCATTCTCCTGTAGTTTATTCGAAAAATAGTCGTGTGAGTGTGAATATGTCTCAAGGTGCTCAAGCGCTTTTATCGTCTGTAAAAGCGGCACTGCTTCCTTCTCTTTCAGGGTGGGAGTACAAGAGAGCAGAGGTTTTCTTTAGCCTGTGTGATCAATTAGCTCAGCGTTCCCAGCGATTTGCTGAATTTGTGGTTACATTATTAGAGCGTAAGCCAGCCATTGATAACGACAATCTGCATCGGTACTTCTTAAATCGATTTGGCCGGGTTTGGCGGACTCCTTGGCTCGACATCCTGGCAGAAAAACCAGAGTTTAGACCGCTGTTTTTGAGCTGGCTTCAACAAGCAATGGCGAAGGCTTACTATCGGTCTCGACTAAGAGAAAATACGCATTTGGCACTCGGCTTGGAGACTTTTTTGGGGCGATTAGACGATTACAATGCACGTCGCTCGCTAGTTGAGTGTGCGGCTCATTACCCCCTAGATGTGAGCAGGCTTGAACAACTTAATCGGCGTATCGGGTTGGCGTCATTCGAACCTCAGCGCCCAATCGTTGCGAGTGTCCACCCTTGCGAGACAACACCTGACTTTAGCGAAGTACCTGCTGCAGCTTTGCCTTTTTTAGAGTACAACAAAACACCTTTGCCTGGTTCAGCACAGGATTGTGTTCATGCACTTCTGCCAACTAACAGCACGGAGGCGACAGCTTTAGCGAGGCACGTGAGTTTGAGCTTATACTCTCCTGGCGCAAACAAAAACCCTGTGTTATTTGAGAAGCATCGCGAGGCCTGTAAGCGGGTGGTTGAACGACTTTATACGCGGGTGTTGAATGATCCAATCTGTTCAAAAAGTGGTGCGCCCTTCAATGAGGGGCGCATCATATTTGAATCTGCACGGTGTTTAGGTCTTGAAGAGTCTCGGGATATTGACCTGAACAGTGTTCGCTACTGTGGTGCTTTGCTTGGTGGTGTGGTGACTGATGCAGCTGATTATACTGAGGCTGAGCCTGCTCGCCCCATGACTGCTCAAGAGCGGCTGATGCTCACTAGCACCTGTGATGCGCCACCGAGTTATTTTGCTCGACTTTCAGGCGCCGGCTTATTGTTTGGCTCATCTTTCGCGAAAGAAGCGCTTTCATCGAGTTTGGCGGCCGGATTTAAGCAGGCTTCTTTCCCCAAAGCTCTTGAGATACTCATCGTCGGTCTCCTTGATCTTGCTGTTAGCCTTATTTTTTTTCAACAAATGCGTTTAAGCCAATATTTTCTCAGTCTATGTGTGAACCTACTCTTTACGTACGTTCTTTCCTCTCCGGCGCAGAGCAAAATGATGCATTCGGCTCGTGCTGTCAGTCATGCTGCGATTACCTTATATTCTGCCTACGCCGATTTTCTAGCTTTTTCTGCTGCTTTTCTAGGTGCCTTGCTGGGGCGGGCTATAGGGCCCGCGGTGGCACAAGGTGTAATCACTGTATTTAATAGGATGATAGCGCCACCGGTGGTTCTTATGGCCCAACCCCCGCAACCACCCCTAGTTGGAAGTCACAACGGTTAGGGACGTTGCCTAGCTTTTGTAGTCGTTTTTCGCCGCTCGCAATGCAGTGAAAATAGCCAATGCGTCGGTAGAGCTTGCGCCGAGCTCGCAAGCCTTTTGAATGACGCTCGCCTGATCTGTGCGCAAAAAGGGGTTAATCTTTTTTTCTAGCTCGACCGTGGTGGGCAATGTCGGTAGGTCCTTTGCTCTGAGGGCTTGGCAATGGGCGATGTGCTGTTGAATGAGCTTATTCTCAGGCTCAATAAACGTCGCAAAGGCTAGATTGCTCAGCGTGTATTCATGCGTGGGGTAGAGTTGTGTGTGTTCGGGCAGCGCTTTCAAGCGATTCAGTGAAACTCGTAACTGTTCATAACTGCCTTCAAACAATCGACCGCAGCCGGCTGAGAAGAGAGTATCACCGCAAAAAACAATCTCAGCGTTCAGATAGGCGATATGATCCAAGGTGTGGCCAGGCACTTCGATCACCTTAAACGTTTTGTTGAGAACTGAAAGGCTATCGCCTTCGAGCACGGGGTGGGTGATGCCTTTGATGTCGTGGTTATTTGGCCCATACACGGCGATACCCGGAAAAGCGCTTTGCAAAGCCAAAATGCCACCTGTGTGATCGTTGTGATGGTGCGTGATGAGAATGGCCTGAAGACTGAGTGCATGGAAGTCTAAAAAGTCAAACACCGGCTTGGCATCTCCGGGGTCCACGACGACGGCTTTGCCCTCTTGGGTCATCGCCCAGATATAATTGCCCTTAAACGCTTTGATCGCTTTGATATCCATGCCCGTACCGCCCCCAAAGATTTTCTGTTCGTGGCATTGTACCGAGCTTTATGGCAAACTTCATCCAGGGCTTATAAGGGTTTGTATGAAAAAGCGTGTGGTTCACATTGAAACGAATATTGCGCTGCGTTGTGCGTCGCAATTGAATGCGAGGCACGTCTTAGTTTTGGTGGATGAATCTGATTGGCGCTTTGTTGAGACGCCGGGTTTTCAGTGTGTGTATGCAAGTACCACAAAATCCGACGGTGTACGGCCCAGTGTTTACTGCCGTTTTGATGCCTTACCGTTTGAAGCCAATGCTTTTGACTTGGTCATTTTGCCCCACGTTTTAAAAACGCAGTGCGGTTTGCGTGAATTAATGTTGTCTGTCGATCACTGCCTCAAGCCTTCAGGGCGATGTTTGTTTTTTGGGTTTAATCGATCGGAGCAGTATGAGGCGAATGCTGTGCGGCGGGCGTTGAAAGCCAAGCATTACTTGATTCATGCTTATCGAGGCTTTGAGTTGTTGCCGTTTTTAGGCGATGCTTTGTCGAATATTCTCGATGAGGTCCTCGGGCGGTATTGCCCAGTGCTTTCAGGCGCGTATTGGCTGCTTGCCGAAAAGCGTGTGCACGGTGTGACACCACTTAAAGTTAACTTTAAAACAGTGAAGCCGCCTTTGGATGTGAAAGTCAGACCCATGGCAGGGCGATTATTCCGAGAGCAAGATGAAAGTTGAGATTTTCACAGACGGTGCGTGTCGCGGTAATCCCGGGCCGGGTGGTTTTGGGGCCTTGTTGCGTTTTGGTGATCACGAAAAACGGTTAAAAGGCTATGAAGCGGATACTACGAATAATCGTATGGAGCTCATGGCCGCAATTGCGGCACTTGAAGCCTTGACCCGACCGTGTGAAATTGATTTAACGACAGATTCACAGTACGTGCGACAAGGCATTACCGAATGGATTGTGCAGTGGAAGGCGCGAGGTTGGAAAACGGCGGCGAAAAAACCGGTGAAAAATGCCGATTTATGGCAGCGTTTGGATGCCTTGGCCAGTCAGCATGCGATCGTGTGGCACTGGGTAAAAGGGCACAGCGGCCATGCTGAAAACGAACTGGTGGATCAGCTAGCCAATGAAGCAATTGATGAGGCAATGAGATGACGCGACAAATCATTTTGGATACGGAAACCACGGGCTTAAGTTTTAAAGAGGGCCACCGAGTGATTGAGATCGGTGGCATTGAAATGATTAACCGCCGTTTAACGAATAATCATTTTCATTACTACATCAACCCTGAGCGCGAAGTCGAAGCCGAAGCGTTGGCAGTGCATGGAATCACGAACGAGTTTTTGCAAGACAAGCCTGTCTTTTCCGATGTGGCTAAAGCGTTTTTTGATTTTGTCGATGGTGCGGAATTGGTGATACATAACGCGCCGTTTGACGTCGGCTTTTTAGACTTTGAGCTTGGCCGTGTTTCAAGGCAATACCCTAAACTTGCGCAGTGCTGTACGATTTTCGATACTTTAGTCTTGGCGCGTCAGCAGCATCCGGGGCAGCGTAATAGTTTGGATGCCTTGTGTAAGCGATACGGTGTGGATAACACGGATCGTGAACTTCATGGTGCTTTGCTGGATGCTAAAATTTTAGCGCAAGTGTATTTGGCGATGACCGGTGGTCAAGTTGCTTTGTTTACTGATGGTCATAAACAGTCTCAAGGTGGTGAAAGTGCTGCAACCACCCAGCAACAAAGAACGGTCGGTGAGCTTGCTGTGGTGAATGCTACTGCGCAGGAACTTGATGAGCATGAAGCGTATTTGAAACGTTTGGAAAAAAATGGCGCCGATTTGAGCTTGTGGCATTAATCCATGCGGGCTTTCTCTGTCGTTAAAAAACTCAGTCTCGCATTTCTTGCTTATCTTTTTTTAGCATTTATTTTAAGTGCTCATCTTTGGGCGCATCCCACTCAGCAATACTTTGGTTCAGGCAAAGACCCTTTGCTGTTTATTTGGATGCTGCAATGGTCGAGCTATGCTTTTGCACATCATCTCAATCCTTTCTTTTGCCCTTTTTTGTGGTGGCCCAAGGGCGTGCATTTATTAATGACTACCAATGTGCCACTGCTAGGCCTGTTGGCGCTACCGTTGACCCATATGGTTTCGGCGGTTCTGAGTTATAATATTCTGATGGTGCTCGGCCTGGCGGTTTCTGCCTCGAGTGCATTTTTATTAAACCTTGAGCTTTCGGGTCGAGCTTGGCCTTCATGGTTTGGGGGTTTGCTCTTTGGTTTCTCGCCTTTTGCGTATGTGCACTTGGCTAATGGCCATCTTAACTGGGTCACATTGTTTTTGCCGCCTTTGTTGTTATGGTTGTTGATGCGTGATTACCGAGGTCTTATTGGGCGAGTTGCTGCGGTGATTTCGGGTGTGTTCATTGTTACTTTAGCTTTTTTGGTCAGCAAGGAATTGGTGGTTTTAAGCTTCATTGTCTTGTTTTTTCTGGGCTTGTTCTCGCCACTTTTCTTGGAAAATAGGGTGGCTTACTGGAAAACTGTCGTGACGACTGCGTGGATCACTTTCTTCAGTGCGCTTGTCCTTTCGCCTTTTGTGCTGTCGTATGTTTTTTTTAAAATGTATTATTTTCATGCGCCTGTCTCTTTTTCTTTGGATTTGGCTAATCTTCTGATTCCAACGACAATGACGGCGCTTGGGCATGGCTTTATGCCTGCGATTCACCAGATGTTTACCTCTGTGATTAGTGAAAACGCGGGCTATATGGGCTTGCCATTATTGGTGCTTGCATTGCTCGCGCTGATTGAGTCACCGACTCGCCAGAATAAGCTTGCTTGGGTCATGTTAATAGTCTGTGTTTTTCTCGCCTTTGGCCCGCGTTTGCATATTTTTGGGTTGCGTATTACTTATATGCCTTGGGCGATAATGTATAAAATGCCTTTTTTGATGTATCTTGCGCCGGCACGGTTTATGATTTTCGCCTTTTTGGCGCTATCCACGTTATTAACCGCCTTTTTCTCATTGCCTTCGTTCTCTTTTCTCTTTCGTGTGGTGATGCTTGTTTTGGTGATCATGTGTTTATGGCCCAATCCGCAGGCTATTTGGATGACCAAGCCTAAACGCTATCCCTTGCTTTTGCCGAGCGCGGTGTCGCAGCGGCTGGATTCGTCTGACAATTTTTTAGTGCTCGATGAAGACAGTACTTTGTTAGGCCATATGATGCTGTGGCGGCTTCAGCCTGGCCAGCACTTTAAATTGCTCAATGGCTATTTAGGACCCGGTGCTATTTCTTCCCCTGAGGGTGTTTTCTTTTCTTACCCTGAGTATCCCTTGAAAGTAAAAGGGGCATCATTTAGCCGTTATTTGAAGCATCATCATGCGGTTATTCTGTGTGATTCACGTGACCTGGATTTGTTTAAATCATTGCTAAGTACGGTGCCATACCGTGTTGTCTATGCTAACCATATTGCTTGGATTTACCTAGGGCGTGTCCCTAAACTCATCGCTGGGCTACAAAACAAGCCAAATCGGTAAGAATAGAGGAAGCTTTTCGTTAAATATGTCCAATATTCGCCTCAAACCTTCCTCTATTTTTCCTCGATTATCTTGTTTTTCGCACCTACCGAGAGTTCAGGGACACGCCCTAGATTAAGCGTCTAAGAGTTTAAAAGGCCTAAAAAAAGCTTGAGCTTCACTGTTGTGAATGAAGCTAATATTGTACGGGTGTTCAAAGCGGTGTGTTTTGAATTGTGTCTGCTCATTAAACGCAGCTGCTTGTTCTGCAATTTTTCCGAGCAGAATCAATTCGGGTTGTTGTGGTTTAAGTGATCCAAAAATGCATTGCATAAATCGCTGCCAGTGGCGAGCTTCTTGAGTTTTTGGTCTATCAGATAAGACCAGGCTCGCGTTCAATAATAAAAAGCCATCATTTAAGAGTTGATTAAAAAGCTCTGCCAGCGTTTGTATGAGTGAGGATTTGTCGATCCTGGCAATAGCAGCTTGACTGGTGTCATCGGGGCTTAAATACTGGTGTGCAATGAGCAGCATTTTGATCAAGTTGCGCAAAGAGGTTGCGCGATTCACCGGTTTGCTTAGTCCGGATTCACTCCATAAGGTGTCGACAGCATTGTCCCAAAAAGCATAGCCATTGGCTGATTGTGCTCTCGGATAAGGTGACTCACCCAGTAGTATGTAGCGAACGTTGGGTTTTGGTAATGAAAATGCTTTGAAGAGGTTGTTTTGCCCGGGCAGCCATTCGTTTGAAGATGCCAAGTGTTTTAAGTAAGCGGGATCTAGGGTGCGCATGGCATCGTGTAGGCTGCTGTGCCAGCTTTTGTCGACTTCGTCTAAGAAAATATTCATGCAGGTATTGTTGTTGATCGGCTATCGCGGGTCAAGTACACTCTAAGCCTCATGATTTTTGTGATGCCGTGAGGAGGCTTGATATGGATAAAGCATTGTTGAATACCTTGGTTTGCCCTGTTTGCATTCAGCCTTTGGAGTATGATGAGTCCCGCCAGACCTTAAATTGCGCTCGTGATAAGCTGGCTTACCCTATACGCGATGGTGTGCCGGTGATGCTGCTGAGTGAAGCGAAGGGAGAAGTGTAGCCTGGATTGAACGCCGAAGGCGTGATAATCCGGGGGGTTGGTTAAACCCGGGTTATCGCCAATGCCATTGCGAGCGAACGGATGGTGAGTGCGGCAATCTTGCTCATTAAGCCGGAGATTGCCACGTCGCTTCGCGCCTCGCAAAGACAGTTTCTACACAAGACGATTGCTATCCTGTCCTATGTGACTAATCTTCTTTAGACTTGCTCGTCTCAATCTGCACAAAACCTTCTGCGTTTACCGCCGGTTTTTTCGGCGCGGGTGCTACTTTGGGTTTTTGCTCTACAGGCTTGCTTGCTTCAACAGCCGGCTTGTTTTCATTCACGGGTTTTTGTGGCGTTTGTGGCGCTGGCGTTTTTACCGCTTCAACTTTGGGTGCTTGATTGGGCTCGATCGGTTTTGGCGTTGGCCTTGGCGCACGTTCAGTTTGCGGTGCTGCTGATGTGGCATTCGTCGGCGTGCTGTTTAGCTGTTCATTTTCTTCCGCGCCCCTGTTTGGATTACGGTTGCCCGAGTTACTGCGGCGGCGGTACTGATTGCTGCCTTGACCTCGCTTGTTGTTACGACGACGTGGCGTTTGCTCAGCGTTTTGGCTTTGCGGAGCGGTCGTATTATTTTTACTGTCAGTGTTTTTACTGTCAGTATTTTTGCTGTCAATGTTTTGGCGGCGGTTGTTACCGTTGCTGCTTCCACCGGTTTTATTATTGTTACGCCGATTGCTTGGATTGCGAGAGCGATTGTTGCTGGTGCCGCCGCTGCGACGTTGAGATGGGTTTCTGTTGCCGTTAGCACTGCGACGTTTTTCCGGTGTTTCTTCTTCGCCGCCGAAGATTGACTTAATGAAGCCTAGTAAGCCTGTGCTCTTTTGTGGTTGGCGCGCTTTTTTCGCCGCAGGTTTTCTGCGTGTGCCGCCTGTGGGGGCGGGTGCTTGTGGCAACACATCTTTTAAGATAGCACGCTCACGCTCAGCCGGTTTTTCAAGGTAGCTTGGTGCATCGAGTGCTTCTTCAAGTCTGATTTGGTGGCTAGGCTGCATGGTTTGTCGTTTTTCACCGCGCACACGGTTAATGTGATAATGCGGTGAGGACAAGCTTGCCGTTGGGATGATGAGCGCGTGAATTTTTTGACGCTCTTCGATATTCATGATCTCTTCGCGTTTTTCGTTGAGAATGTAGGTTGCCACATCCACTGGCACATGCGCATGAACCACTTGTGTTTGTGGTTTGGATGCGTTTTCTTCTATGCCGCGCAAGATCGTGATGGCGACTGATTCAACACTTTGAATCGTGCCGCGACCGTGGCAACGTGGGCAGGCCACTTGTGTGCTTTCAGCGAGTGCTGAGCGCAAACGTTGACGTGACATTTCAAGCATACCGAAGCGTGAGATACGGCCGAGCTGCACGCGCGCGCGATCGTGAGCTACGGCTTGGCGTAGACGGTTTTCAACGTCACGTTGATGTTGGATCGGTGTCATATCGATGAAGTCGATGACAATTAAGCCGCCCAAGTCGCGCAAACGCAATTGGCGAGCAATTTCATCGGCGGCTTCAAGGTTGGTGTGTCTGGCGGTTTCTTCGATATCCCCGCCCTTGGTCGATTGCGCGGAGTTGATATCGATTGCGATCAAAGCTTCTGTGCGATCGATCACGATAGAACCACCGGATGGTAGGCGTACTTCACGTGAGAACACTTGTTCGATTTGTGTTTCAACTTGGTGGCGGGTAAATATTGGTGTGCTGTCACTGTAAAGTTTAATGCGGCTGGCTAACTCAGGACGCACCATTTCCACGTGATTTTTGATTTTGTTGTAGAGTGTTTCTTCGTCGATCAAGACTTCGTCGATATCGTCACGCAAGTAATCGCGTAGCACGCGAATGCAGATATCGCTTTCTTGGTGAATGAGGCAAGGGGCGTCGTGGCTTTCGCTGACGTTGCTGATGGCTTGCCACAGTGAAACCAAGTAATCTAAGTCCCATTGAAGCTCTTCAACCGATTTGCCAATACCGGCGGTGCGAACAATCACGCCCATGCCTTCAGGAATCGTGACTTGGCTCAATGCGTGCTTGAGCTCATCGCGCTCTTCGCCTTCAATGCGACGAGAGATACCGCCAGCGTGTGGGTTGTTCGGAATGAGTACCAAGTAGCTGCCGGCCAAACTGATAAAGGTGCTGAGCGCAGCCCCTTTGTTGCCACGTTCTTCCTTTTCGACTTGGACTAAGATCTCTTGGCCTTCTTTCAAGACGTCTTGGATTTTTAAACGTTCAACTTCTTGGTCTTCGGTCTCGCGATACGCTTCGACCACTTCTTTGAGTGGCAGAAAGCCGTGGCGTTGTTGACCGAAGTTGATGAAGGCGGCTTCTAGGCTTGGTTCAATACGTGTGACAATACCTTTATAGATATTGGCTTTCTTTTCGCCTTGGGTGGCTTGCTCGAGGATAAGTTCTTGCAGTGAGCGACCGTCGACAACGGCAACACGGATTTCTCCTGGTTGTGCCGCGTTAAATAGCATTTTATTCATGTGTTTTAGCCCTAGTTCGGGGCAAAAACTCAAGCCATCAGAGAGGGCGTTTTTTACATTTTGGGCTTATTTTTCAAAGCGTTTTAAATTCTTCGGGGCGCTGATGCCACCGTTGTTCAATTCTTTAAAAAACCACAATGATCAGCGTCGATATCATAGTGTAGGGGCGCTGATGGGTTAAAAACTTCTCTATTAAGGCTTAATATTTTCGCCTGGTTTTTAATCATTTTCGCAATATTGCGTAGTTTTTGCGCGTCATTTCTGGCAATCGGCCGTACTTCGCGCTGGAAAACTATACCGAGAGGCGGAGGTTGGGTCAAGCAAATTCGAGTCGGTGGTCCGGTGATTGACGTAGGCTTGTATCAGCGTATGATACCCGTCCTGTTTGTAAATTGTTTGATCAAATGACGCCATCAAGCCCTGCCGTGCAGTTCATTACTGTTGATGAAAATCACGCTGATCAGCGCCTCGATAATTTTCTTCGAGCCAGGCTCGGCTACGGTTTGCCCAAATCGTATATCTATCGGATTATTCGCAAAGGCGAAGTGCGGGTCAATAAGGGCCGCGCCAAGCCCGATACTCGTTTGAAAGCAGGGGATGTTGTCCGTATCCCACCGGTGCGCTTGCCATCACCGTCCGACCCTGTCGAAGTCAAGCCTTCTCAAATCCAATTATTCAATGAGCGCGTGTTGTTTGAAAATGATGAGCTATTGGTGTTGAACAAACCGGCGGGTATGCCAGTGCACGGCGGCACGGGTTTAAGTTTTGGTGTGATTGATATTGCCCGTGCGGCAAGGCCAGAGGCTAAGTTTTTAGAGCTTGTACACCGTTTGGATAAAGGCACCTCGGGGTGTTTGTTACTCGCGAAAAAACGCGCAGCCTTGTTAGACTTGCAATCACAGCTTCAATCGGAAGCCATGACAAAAACTTACCTCGCGCTAACGCGAGGCCGCTGGATCGGCGATGAATTTCTGGTTAATGCGCCCTTGTTGAAAAACCAGCTCAGCTCTGGCGAGCGCATGGTGAAAGTATCCGGTGAGGGTAAACCCTCCAAAACTATTTTTCGTGTGAAAGAAATTTTTTCAACTGCAACATTGATGTCGGCTGAATTACTCACAGGTCGCACGCATCAAATTCGTGTGCACGCAGCGTATAAGCATCACCCTTTGGCTGGTGATGATAAGTACGGTGATGAATTTTTCAACAGCTCAATGCGCAAAGCCGGCTTAAAACGCCTGTTCTTGCATGCGTATCAATTAACGTTTAATGTGGCGGGCAACGTACAGTGTGTTGAGGCACCGCTGGATGAGACTTTGTTGTCTGTCTTAAAAACTTTGAGGTTGGAAGCATGAAGTACGATTTAATCGTCTTTGATTGGGATGGCACTTTATATGACTCGGCAGCGTTCATTGTTGAGTGTGTGCAAGCTGCGGCTAAAGGCGCGAATCTGCCGGTGCCTGCTGGCGATGAGATACGCCATCATATTGGTTTAAGTTCACAAGAAGCGATGCGTCGTTTATTTCCAAATCTTTCACCCTTTCAAGTGGCTGAATTGTATAAAGCCTATCAGGCTTACATTCAAGGTAAGCATGCGCCAACTTTATTCGAAGGCAGTGAGGCTATATTGCATGACTTGCGTGATAAAGGCTATTTGCTAGCGATTGCCACCGGCAAAGGGCGGGCGGGCTTAGATCGCGATCTGAGCGAGCTTGGCATGCAGGACTTGTTTGCGATCACGCGTTGTGCGGATGAAAGCTTTTCAAAACCACACCCGCAAATGATGCACGATATCCTCGAGGCTTTGGATGTGTCACCTGAGAGAGCGGTGATGGTCGGTGATACAGAATACGATATGGGTATGGCTAAAAATGCCGGCACAGATGCGATCGCTGTCTCCTACGGTGTCCATCATATTGATCGTTTAAAAGGCACCCATGTGGTGGCTGAAATTCATGATATTAGGGAACTGCCTAGGTGTTTGTAGGTTTACCATCAGGTATTGCGATAGAAACATCACCGTATGGCTGTGCTGCGCTGGCATTATAGGCGACTTGACCTGTAACAACGGCTGTGGCTGCATCTCTTGTTCTGTCGAGCTCAATGAATGGGACTTGCAATGCTCTGTTATTGTGTACTCTGTGGCGTGCCTGTCGAGCGTGACGGCTTAAACAGAAAGCAATGGTAAATAGGAGCAACCCAGTGGCGCCAAAGCTGCCCGTGAGTCCGCCAAGACAATAAACGGCGAGCGCCGACATGAATGGCGCGCCAAGGTTGACTGCAATCGGAGTGCACGAGGCCATTGCGCCCCCGCAAAATAAGCCGGCGCTAGTGGTTAATTGCTTTTGTAGGCTGCAGCGTCTGGTGGGATTTGGCATAGAGTAGGCATTAAGTTGTTATTATGTGGGGCTATTATAGCAAGTTTTGATTAAAAATAAACCATAACGTGCTTCATTGACAAACGGTGATTTCTCGCTACAATTGCGCCTTTGATTTTTGGCGCGCTGTGGTGGATATCCAGACATTTTGTCAATCGCAGTCTGTTCTTAAGAAAAGCTTTTCAATCAATGAGTTGGAGAGGGTTTTTGAGGGCGCCGACTTGGCAGATGCTTCATTGTATGGTGCCAGCGTGGTGCTTGAAGGGCGTGTGGACCCGGACGGTCGTCGAATAATCAAAGGGCATGTTGAGGCCTGTGTGCCACAAGTGTGCCAGCGTTGTATGCAGACATTTGCCTACACGCTAAGCTCGGACATCTGTTTGAGTCCTGTGAGCTCTGATGAGCAGGCCAAAGCGCTGCCCACATCGATAGAGCCCTGGTATTGCGAATTAAGTGATGCTTTGGATCTGAGACAGATTGTTGAGGACGAAGTGATTTTAGCACTGCCGCTCTCAGCTAGGCATGAAGAAAATGATTGCCCAGTGACAGCGCGCGAGTGGCGGTTTGGCGAACAAGCGCCTGCAAAGGAGAACCCCTTTGCAAGTCTTGCCAAATTAACACGAAAACAGTAGGAGAAAATAATGGCTGTACAACAAAATCGGAAAACACGCTCTAAACGCGGTATGCGCCGTGCACACGATAGTTTGACAGGTGAAAGCCTTTCAGTGGATTCAACATCAGGTGAAAAACACTTGCGTCACCATGTGAGCAAAAACGGTTACTACCGTGGTCGCCAAGTCGTGGACAATACGCCTGATATGGCTGAAGACGACGAATAAGCATCACTGTTTTCTCACGTGAAAAACGTAACGATCGCAGTGGACGCTATGGGCGGTGACTTTGGTGTCAAAGTCACGCTACCTGCTGTCCTGCATGCTCTCGACACTTACCCCGAACTTCATATTATTTTAGTTGGCAAAGAGCTTATTCTAAAGAGCCGTTTGCGCGGTCGTCTTAGAAAATACGGCGAGCGTTTGCGTATTCACCATGCCGATGAAGTGGTTGGCATGGATGAGCTGCCATCCAAAGCCCTGCGTGGTAAAAAGAAATCGTCCATGCGATTGGCGATTAACTTGGTGCACGAAGGTGTGGCGGGTGCTTGCGTGAGCGCAGGCAATACGGGCGCCTTGATGGCCACGGCACGTTTTGTGTTGAAAACCTTGCCAGGCGTGGATCGACCCGCGATTGTTGCGCGTATTCCTTCGGGCAATAAGCAAGGTTATGTGCGCATGCTGGATTTAGGCGCGAATGTTGATTGCACGCCTGAACATCTTCAACAGTTTGCGGTGATGGGTTCGATTTTAGCGAAAGACACTGATGATATGAAAAAGCCACGCGTGGCTTTGTTGAACATTGGCTCTGAAGAAATTAAAGGAAACGAGTTGGTTCGCCAAACGAATGATTTATTGCTTGAAACCAAGGGTATCAATTATGTGGGTTTTGTTGAAGGGAATGATATTTTTGGCGATAAAGCCGATGTGATTGTGTGCGATGGTTTCACCGGTAATGTTGTATTGAAAGTGATGGAAGGTGAGGCGAGAACGATACGTGATCAAATTCGTCGCGCGTTAACTCGCAGCTTTTTCACGAAAATCGGCGCGTTGTTTATTTTACCCGCTTTGCATGAAGTTAGAAAACGCATGAGCCCCGCGCGTTACAACGGCGCGAGCCTTTTGGGTTTGCGCGGCATCGTGATTAAAAGCCATGGCAACACGACGCCTAAAGGCTTTTTTAAGGCTATCGAACGCGCTTACGCCGAAGTGGCGCGCGATGTGCCCAAACATATTTCTAGCCGAGTGCATGAGTTGCTCGAGCTTTCCAAAAAAGTGGATGCTAGCGCCGAGGAGTAAGCTTTTATGTCTTATGCGCGCATCACAGCAACGGGCGCTTATCTGCCTGAAAAAATACTCACTAATCACGATTTAGCGGCCTTAGTCGATACAAGTCATGAATGGATTGTTGAACGCAGTGGTATTTGCGAACGCCGTATTGCTGCGAGTGGTGAAACCGTTGTGAGCATGGGCGCTATCGCTGCGGGCATGGCATTAAAAAACGCAGGGCTTGTGGCTCACGATATTGATTTGATTTTAGTTGCAACGTGTTCAGCTGAGCACGCGTTTCCATCTGCAGCCTGTGGAATTCAAGCGATTTTAGGTGCGACAAAAGCAGCAGCATTCGATATTTCAGCGGCTTGCGCCGGTTTTGTGTATGCGCTCTCAACCGCTGCACAATTTATTCAAAGCGGTGGCGTAAAAAATGTTCTCGTCATAGGCAGCGAAGTGTTGTCACGCGTGGTTGACTGGACGGATCGTACCAGCTGCGTGTTGTTCGGTGACGGCGCGGGCGCGGTCGTGTTAAGCGCCGCAGAAAAACCTGGCGTATTAGCCTATGATTTGCACGCCGACGGCAAGCTTGGGTCGATATTGAGCTTGAAACAGTTCCAGCAAGACGCAGCGATTTGTATGCAAGGTCGTGAAGTGTTTAAGCACGCGGTAACACAACTCGTACGCTCCAGTGAAAAGCTTATGAAGAAAGCCGGGCTGGATGCCGACGCGATCGACTGGGTGGTACCACATCAAGCGAACAGCCGGATCATTGACATGGTCGTATCACGCTTGGGTTTGAACCCTGAGCGAGTGGTGGTGACATTGGATAAACACGCCAACACGTCAGCCGCTTCCATTCCTTTGGCGTTGCACGAAGCTGTAAGTGATGGTCGCATACAGCCGGGCCAAACGCTGTTGTTAGAAGCGTTTGGCGGTGGTTTGGTTTGGGGCGGGCTTATCCTGCAGCTTTAGGGTCGAATATTGCTTCTGCTGGCTCTGCCTCGAAGACTTCCGCGGCTTGCGCAAAATTCACATGCCTGGCTTGTCTTGGAAAAAATTGAGGCTGGTTGGCAAAGTGGACATGCCGGGTAGGGTGAGCTGGATTTTGCATAAGGTTTCTCTTTATTTTTATTGTTTTCGCCCATATTTTACCCAGGTTTTGCTTGTGAATCAAAGTCCTCGAAAAGGCTTGACAGTGTGTAAGTCTTGATTAAAATGGCAGTCCCTAAGCGGGAATAGCTCAGTTGGTAGAGCACGACCTTGCCAAGGTCGGGGTCGCGAGTTCGAGTCTCGTTTCCCGCTCCAGGTTTTTAGAAGTAGCGGTCTAACTCCGCTATTTTTTTATGGCTGGGTGGCAGAGTGGTTATGCAGCGGCCTGCAAAGCCGTGGACGCCGGTTCGATTCCGACCCCAGCCTAATTTTTTAAGTCGTCTGCCCGGGTGGCGGAATTGGTAGACGCAAGGGACTTAAAATCCCTCGGGATAATATCCCGTGCCGGTTCGACTCCGGCCCCGGGCACCATTTTCACCTTTAAATCAGTGGGTTACGAGCGCTGTTCGTAAACATTCGCTTAACCCACCTGAAGTAACGAAGTATCGATCTCATATTTAGGTGATTCAGAGAAGCGTTGCTTGCT
>PCWT01000011.1 GCA_002796245.1 Gammaproteobacteria bacterium CG11_big_fil_rev_8_21_14_0_20_46_22
AGCGTCATATGCCTAAAAATAAGACAACCACAGCCTGGGGTATTTGGAACGGTTTTTATAATATTGCCTTGGGTTTGGGCGCATTGATCAGTGCCTATGTGGCGCACAGTTTTGGTTTTCGCGGTGTTTTTACTGTGATGCTTATTATTGCTGCGTTAGGCTTAGTTTTTGCTTTACAGCTTGCACGACACAAGCGAGTTTAATTCATAGCGCTCCATCACCTACGCGGGTTTTCCGCGCAGGTGATATCGTGTTTTGCTTAGAAGAAATAACCAACGCCGACACCGAATACCCAAGGGTTAATATCGACATCAGAGCGAAGCACCGAGCTGCCTACATAGACGTGTGCGTTTGTTGAAATATAGATTTTTTTCACGTCAACGTTCAGCGCCCATCGCTTATTTAATTTATAATCAGCGCCGATGTCGAAAGCAGGGCCGACACTATTGCTGTAATGGATCTTGCTGGCAGTCGGGCCAGAGTTGACATGGTAGAAAAGAGTGTAGTTAATACCGACGCCTGCATAGGGATCAAACTTGCTATCTGGTAAGAAGTGCCATTGAGCGGTAAGCGTTGGCGGCAATAAAAACACGCTGCCCAAATCCACTTTGCCTAAGCTTGTGCCAGTGGCAGTGAGGTTATGGCGTGTTGTGGCAAGAATGAGTTCTGTCGAAATATGTTTTGTGAAAAAGTAACTGAAATCGAGCTCTGGGACATAGGCGCTACTGATGTCGTTAACATGGCCGCCTATGGTGCTAATACTTGAGCTGTGCGCGTCAGGCACGACAGCGATACCACGCAGCCTAACAAGCCAGTGGTAGTTCGGCGTATTATTAACAAGGTTTTGGCCCAAGGTGCTACTTGCGGCGAACGCACCAGACACCAGTAGGCTGGCGCCACACGCGGCCAAGGCCAGTTTTTTTATTTTCATGATATCTCTCCCAAAAGATTAAAAACGACGAGAGTCTAGCGCGTTAGTTTTTAATTTAGGATGATATATGTCATAGCTTGTTGGTTTCTTAGTGGCGTGCAATTCTTATTTATCAAGAAAATTGTTCTGCTAAAAATAGGTGGCTTAAAGGCTTGAGAAAATGCTTAAGCTTACTGTATGATGGGAAAATTTTTCTTGGAGGGGTTATGCGTAAGCCTTGTTTTGTTCTTCTCGCTTTAATCATGGCGGCGTCGCCTTTGCTGACATTTGCGGCAGCGGTGCCAACGTTAAAGCACAAGGTGGCCAGCGCCAAACCCAGTATACCGCACAAAAGCGTCGGTAGTGCACCTGCACTCGGTGAAACGAGTGATCGAGGTATTTATCTTGCATTGCAAGGGGGCTATGTACCTGCTGCAACCGATAAATGGACTAACAAGTCTAATGGCGGACAGGTAAAAACCTCCTATCATCCTGGCGCGTCTTTTTCAGCCGCTTTGGGCTATCGTTTTAATGCCCACTGGCGAGTAGAATTGCAGGCTTTGTATATTGGACAAGATGTGTATCGCGTTAAATTCACGGGGTTCGATGAAAAGATGAGTGGTAGCGCGCGCGCTTATTCCGGGATGTTAAATGGCTATTTTGATCTAAAAAACCACACTAAATTTACGCCGTATTTAGGTGCAGGGCTTGGTTATACAGAGGTTCGTGTTCAGAACAAGCGCTTGGAGGAGGCTTCTTACGAAGGTTTGGCATATATTCGCCGCCCGTCTGTGCAGGGCATGCTGGGTGTTAATTATGCGCTCACGAAACACTTTTCTCTTGGCGCAAATTACACTTTATTTTACACCTTTGCTGATAATGGCTTTGATTTTGTGGAGCGCCCATCAGGAAACTCGGTTGAGTATAAGGATGCTGACTACTTCCGTCGTGTTTTTAATGTCACAGCGACGTATCATTTTTAAACTCAGCAATTGCTTTTACATCTTGTCCAAGTGCGTTTTTGATAATGGCCTACGTATGACACGCAAGCTCATCGTTATTATCAGTGTGTACCCATTTGGGATATACCCATCTATTTTCGTTATGCTCCCCATCGAGTGAATTGTAAAGAGCACGGCACTCATGTCAGGAGCTCCCGGCGAAGCCACAAGCTCAACGGTAGCAAGGGTTGCAGGGACGCCTGGAAGAACGCTTTCGCAATCAGTTTCTAAAGAAACCCCAAGTTCAGTGGATTTTGGCCGTTTTTCGCCGGGAACCGCTGCACTCATGTAGAGCGAGTGCCATGGGCGCAAGGTAAGGAGTAAATGACAAAAAGCTATCAGCTGTTTTGAGCTAGGTAGGCAAAGCATTTATCCTGGAAAGAGACGGGTAATATATTTAGGACAAGCTGGGAAAGTGTATATCGTGCCGTTAAATGGGTTGGCGATATAGAGGCAGGCGGAAAATAAATATATTTGATGCCTTAACAGCTTATCAAAGAACTCAAGCGTGATTTTGCTGCCGATCGTATGCCTTGCCAAGACTTTGATGCAAACGCGCTTTATTTCGCGCTGTGTACTCTGGCGTTTAACTTGTTTGCTTTAATGCGGATGCATTTACCGGAAGGCTATGAAAACAGTCGCGCCAAAACCATCCGTTGGCGACTGTACGCTTTGGCCGGAAAAGTCGTTCGTCATGGTCGGAAAGTTTATTTAAAGCTAAGCGTTACTCACCACAAGTTACTCCAAAACATATGCACATCACTACAATACCTCGACCAAGCGCCTCAAGCACCTTAGTTGCCCTCGACCTTTCCTAATGAGCGAACAAAACAGTCGGATAAAACCATCTGACGAGACCTCTATGTCGCGGACTTACTGAATCATGATTGAGGGTGCCTATATCAGCTTATTTCCATGGAAAATCGTTTAATCTTTGATGGCTTTGCCTTCATATACCGCTTCAAAGTCGATATTTTATGACGCTAATAAGCCAGGCTTCGCCAAGTTAGCGCTGATTTCGCTACTAAGCAGCGCCTAAATCGGGATTTGGGTTTCATGATCCCGTTGTTGGTGATTAATGTGATTATTGTCGTGGCGGGTGGTTTTTTGGCGCCACTGTGGGCGAGTTACGTGCAT
>PCWT01000012.1:0-24049 GCA_002796245.1 Gammaproteobacteria bacterium CG11_big_fil_rev_8_21_14_0_20_46_22
ACATGGATTCTAACGTTTTTTTCAAAAACCTACACTTTTAATCGCACCCCCTCGACCAAGAAAACTTGCGATTTGGGTGGAGAAGCGTAGAATCTGCGCAAAATAACAATTACTGATGAACCATACTATGCCAGATGATCCTGTGGCTCAAATGAAAATATCCAGAAGCAAAATTCTTCCTTTGTTAAGCCGCTATTCAAACAAGTTGCTTGAGGCTTTTCTCGTTGATGCGTGCGAAAAAGAGGAGGCGTTTGCCAAAGAGTTGCTGATAATGGCCATTAAGCATAAGTGGCTTTTTAAGATTTCAGATGATGATTTAACAGGTGAAGAGAAGGCGACCCTGTTTGAGCAGCTTGAGTTAGACGAAACCTTATCAGGCTTAAAACAAAACTTAAAACAAAAGTCGCGCGAGCGTCAAAGGTTTCTGAAAAAGATAGAAAAAAAAGTCTCTGATCTTCAGCAACAGTTATTTGCTATATTGAAACTTATCCCGAACAGTATTAAAGCGTACCTTTATGAGAACCGCACTGTTTCTGAGCAAAATTTTATAGATGAATGGCTTGAGAAGCAAGCTGCTGGCGCTAATGAGCTGCATAGCTGGTTGTTGATCATCGTGTATTTTCAGACTATCGATGAATGTTTGGCGCGTCTTGGTTATTTTTCTTTGCAAACGGCCTTGAGACAAAGCTTGGGCGAAATGCTTAAGTTTGCAGATCAGCTTGGCTGGTTTGAGCTTGGCCAGCTGCCTGAGTATGAAAAATGCATGCGTGATGAGCTGCGAAAAGATCGCGCGCCCGATCATCGAGATTATTATGATTTTCTACGTTTATTTGATTTCCCTAAAAGCGAAAAAGGGCAGCAGCAGTTTATCCAGGAGCGTTTGCTGCCAATGATTCAAGATGCCTGCCCACGGATGCCGTTAAATAAACAGACTGGGCTAGCGGAAGCGTTATCATTACTGCAAGATAAGCCGGCTACGGCCAGCGCTGTGCTTTTTGCTGAGCTGATGAGCGCGCAAGCGGAGTTTTCCCCGAATTCGCCAGGCCAACAGGAAGGAAAAAAACTCTGGGTTGATCAGGATGGCGTGGCTCATTTTGTTAGGCAATCTGGTTTAACATTAGACCCACAAGGGCAAGCGCGCCCGATGAGTTTTCGCGAACATTATCTGATTTATGCTACAGCTGATGCCTTGCGTGATGATGAGGTCTTACTGGCAAAGGGCGAGGAGGATGTTAAATTTGTCGTTCGTTTGGGAAGTGCGGCGGTGTATTATGACTCTGAGGGCTTTTTTAATTACTTGCAGAAGGTATTCCAATCCCCCTCTTCAGGTCGAAACACACCATCGTCAAAAAGCTCCGCTGCTTCGTCTTCGCCGGTTTCGTTTTTTTGTGAGAAATTTTGGAGACCACCTACACCACCTACACCACTTACCGATTCAACACGAACTCCTCCAGGCGCATCACATCGATCATCGGGCTCAAGCTAAACTTTTCACTGCTAGGCGTGACAATGGTCAACTGATCAAGCTTCAGATCATTGATCGCCGTTTTCATCGAGCGCGTCACTTTCGGTGCGCTTGTCATTTTAAATTCAAAACCGTAGCGTTTGCCGTCTTTCATGATCAGCAAATCTAATTCTGCATCAGCATGTGTGGCCCAAAAGTAGCAGTCTTCATTGCGCGCGCCTAGGCTATGAATAACCTGCTCCAGCGCAAAGCCTTCCCAGGAGGCGCCGAGCATGGGGTGTGTGTTGAGTGCATGTTGTGTTTTGATACCCAATAAAGAGTGCAGTATGCCGCTGTCGCGAAAATAAATTTTGGGCGATTTCACTTGGCGCTTGGAAATGTTTTCATGCCAGGGCTTAAGCTCACGAACCATAAAGGTTCCGCTGAGAATATCGATATAGTGTCGTATCGTGCTATGCGAAACACCGAGCGAGCGCCCAAGGTTCGAAGCGTTTAAAATATTGGCATGATTGTGTGCGAGCATCATCCAAAAACGCTGCAGTTGCTGAGCGGGCACGCGTATGCCAAGGTTGGGAAGGTCTTGCTCAAGATAGGTGCGGATATAGGACTGTCGCCAAAGGTCACTGTATTCATCGGTTTCAGCTAAAAAACTTCGTGGGAAGCCCCCTCTTAACCAGGTTCTATCAAGTTGGTGAGTTTCGCTCAATAAAAAAGGTGTGAGTTCGAGGTAGGTGATTCGTCCAGCCAAGCTTTCAGCGCTTTGTTGTATGAGGTCGCGTGAGGCGCTGCCTAATATTAAATACTGTTGATTGGGTTTGTGATCCACCAGGTAGCGGAGGCTAGAAAATAAATCGGGGCGCTTTTGTATTTCGTCAATAGTGACTAAGCCTGTTAACGAACCCAGCGCGTATTCTGGGTCTTCAAGGCGAGATAAACTCACTGCGCTATCCAAATCAAAGTAGTGAGTTTGGCCACTGTTGGCGATCATTTTTGCGGCCGTCGTTTTGCCGCATTGGCGCGGTCCAAGGATGGCCACGATGGGCGTGACCTTAAAGCTTTTTTCGATTTGTTCGCGAAGATGGGCGCGCTCAAGCATGTGAAGTTACCTTGAAAATTGATAGATTATATTGCAATTTTCAAGGTAATTTAACAGTTTGTCAATATTTTACCTTGAAAATTGAGTGATAATCTTGCAATTTTCAAGGTAAATGGGTGGGTGCTAAAAACAGCGGTTACTCTTCAATCGTTTCTGAAAAACCGCAGCCTTCTTGCGGGCAGACTTTTTGCTTGCCCGAGCGCTTGGTTTCTTTGAGCATCAAGATTGGCCATTGGCATTTCGGGCAAGCTTCCGTGATCGGCGGGTACCACAGCGCATATTTGCATTTTGGGTAGTCTGAGCACGAATAAAAGGTTTTACCTTTTCGCGATTTGCGTTCAAGGATCTTGCCTTTGTGACATTCTGGGCATTCAACATTCGTGTCCACCGGTTTGTTGATCGACTCAATGTGTGTGCATTTCGGGTAATTGCTGCAAGCGATAAATTTACCGTAGCGTCCTGTTTTGTAAATCAGTTGGCCTTCGCATTTCGGGCAAGGGTAGTCGTCAAACGTTGAGGGTGTGTCATCCCCGCCGTCGTTTAAATTACGCGTGTATTTACATTCAGGGTAGTTATTGCAGCCAATAAAACGACCGTTGCGCCCTAGGCGAATCGACAATTGGCCGCCGCAGTCGGGGCACTTTTCATCAATCGCTTCTTGTGTGACATCACTGCGCTGCACGGTTTCGCCGATCGTGTTTACTTGTTTGATGAACGGGTGCCAGAATTCATCCAATACGGGTACCCATTGTTTTTCACCGCGCGCAACGGCGTCGAGTTGGTCTTCGAGTTCTGCTGTGAAGCCATAGTCCACGTATTGTGTGAAATAATTCGTGAGAAATTTATTCACGATACGGCCGACATCCGTTGGATGAAAACGCTTGTTGTCCAGTGTGACGTAATCACGCTGCACCAGTGTCGACAAAATGCTGGCATAGGTCGAAGGTCGGCCGATGCCGTGTTCTTCGAGTGCTTTCACCAGGCTCGCTTCGGAATAACGTGGTGGCGGTTCTGTGAAATGTTGCTTTGCAATGATGTCGAGCAAATCAACGATGTCGCCTTCTTTCAAATCGGGCAGTAAATTTTCGCCCTCTTCTTGTTTGTCGTCAAAGCTTTCCATGTACACCGACATAAAGCCTGGAAACGCAATCGTCGAGCCTGTGGCGCGAAAGGTGTCGGCTTTGCCCGAGCTTAAATCCATGGCCACCGTGTTGATTAAGGCTTGCGTCATCTGGCTGGCCAAGGCGCGCTTCCAAACCAAGTCGTACAGTTTGAATTGGTCAGATGATAGTTGTGATTTGATTTTGTGAGGCAATAAGCGTGCCTGCGATGGGCGAATGGCTTCGTGTGCTTCTTGCGCGTTTTTACTTTTCGTTTTAAATGTGCGAACGCTGTCGGGCAAATAATCTTTGCCGTATTCTTTTTCAATCGTCGCGCGAATATCATCCAGCGCTTCTTGTGCCAAGTGCACCGAGTCGGTACGCATATAGGTAATCAAACCGGTGGATACGCCGTCGATGTCGACACCTTCATACAGTTGCTGCGCGGTCCGCATAGTGCGCTGGGCGCCAAAGCCTAGTTTACGCGAAGCTTCTTGCTGTAAAGTGGAGGTAATAAAAGGGGGGGCGGGGTTTCGTTTGCGCTGCTTTTTCTCAACATTGATGACTGTGAGTTTGCCCGCGGCATCTTTCATCAAGCGGGTTTTTAAATCCGTTGCGCTTTTTTCATCAACAACGGTAAACTGCTCGACTTTTTGAGCGTCCAATTGTGTGAGCTTGGCTTGGAAACCTTGCTTGCTGGCTTCGCAATCTGCGGTGATGGACCAGTATTCGCGCGCCACAAAGGCTTCGATGTCTTCTTCGCGCTCAACAATTAAACGAAGCGCCGGGCTTTGCACGCGACCGGCGGATAAGCCGCGGCGAATTTTTTTCCAGAGTAGCGGCGATAAATTAAAGCCCACTAAGAAATCCAGGGCGCGACGCGCTTGTTGTGCGTTCACGAGTTCCATGGAAATATCGCGTGGGTGAGCCACAGCCGCTTGCACGGCACGTTTAGTGATTTCGTTAAAGGTAATGCGATAGATTTTTTTGTCTTTAAGCTTGCGCGCGTTCTTTAACAGCTCAACCAAATGCCAAGCAATGGCTTCACCTTCGCGATCCGGATCGGGTGCGAGGTAAAGATTTTCAGCGTCGCTTAAAGCTTTCTTGATGGCATCGATGTGTTTTTTGCTGCGATCAATGGGTTGATACTGCATCGCAAAGTGGTCATCGGGGTTAACCGCGCCTTCTTTCGGCACTAAGTCCCGCACATGACCAAAAGAAGCCAGGACTTGGAAATCTTTACCCAAATACTTTTTGATGGTTTTCGCTTTGGCGGGCGACTCAACGATGACGATATTCTTGCTCAATGGGGGCGACCTTCTTCTGAGAATAGGATCATGTCTTGCAGCACTGCAAGTTGATCTTTTTTATCTTCGATGCCATACATGGACATCAAGCTTACCCAGGTGATTTCCATGGTGTCAACCACAGGCTCGTCTAGCGCCATGGATAAATGAATGATGATTTCGCGTAGGCTGGCATCAATGATGTGGTTGTTTTCAAGTTGCTGTAAGAAATCACGAGCACCTTGGGTGATTTTGTGGGCTTCGTAGTCTAAATAAACACGAAAGGAGTTTGGGGCGACTTGGCCAATATTGTGTTTGCGCTCGAGTTGCAGCTCGGCTAACAGGCCAAACCAGCACAGGGCTTGGGCGGCTTGTTCACGCTTGAAGCCTTGTTTGACCATTTCGCTTAAGACGTCATCGGGTTTGTCAAAGACGATATCGCTATCGATAAAGTTCTCAAACACAAACATCAGGGCGGTCAGTAAGCTGTCTTGTTGTAATATCATGTGGGCTCTCATTTCTCCGGTAGCCTCCGGCGACGGCGTTAATGTACTGGTCTAACTCCAGCTCTGTCAACATCACCAGTACTTTTTCTAACTCCAGGCCGGCGTGGCTGGCAATTTCACTGGCGTTGAGTTGATTGTCGCCCAGGGCGTTTAATACCTTATTATATAGAGGGTCTCTATGTCGCTGCCTAGGGTAGCGTTTTTGCGCATAATTGTCCAATTTTTGATCTTGATTTTCTGGGCCAGAAACTAGTTGATTGTTTTTTAGGTGAAACATAATGTCGTCGGGTGTTTCGGCTAAGTAAGCCCCCTCTTTGATCAGTTGGTGACAGCCACGTGAGTGCGGTTGACGGATTGATCCCGGCAGGGCAAACACATCCCGACCTTGGTTGTTGGCCAGATACGCCGTGATCAATGAGCCGCTTTTTAGGGTGGCTTCAATCACGATGGTGGCCAAGCTCAGCCCGCAGACAATGCGATTACGCTGTGGGAAATGAAAGGCGCGCGGCGCAGTATTCAGCGAAAATTCGCTGATAAGTAACCCATTTTGTGTTATTTTTCTTGCTAGATCTTTGTTTTTATAGGGATAAATCCTTTCAAGCCCAGAGCCAAGTACTGCAATGGTGTGACCATGCTTTAAAGCGCCCTCGTGGGCGGCTGCGTCAATGCCGTAAGCTAAGCCGCTCACGACGGTCAAGCCTTGGGAGGCGAGGCTTTCAGCAAATTCCCCGGCGTTGGCGAGCCCTTGTGGGCTGGGTTTTCGGCTGCCGACTAGCGCGATTTTGTTATTTATAAGTATGTTTTTTTGTCCTTTTAAGTAGAGCCCTAGCGGTGCAGTGTGGATTTCGCGCAGCAAGGGTGGGTAGTCCGTGTGCCAATAATGCAGGTAGTGATGATGCTCTAGCTTGAGCCAATGCTCAGCTTGCTCAATGGCTAGCCAGTCTATGGCAAGTATCAGTTTAACCAGTCGTTCCGGTGTCTCGAGCGCTCGCAAGGCCCTTTCATTTAAATGAAGTAACTCATCCAATGGGCAGTGTGCATGCAATGTTTCAAGCCATTCGGGCGGTACATTGTGAAGTTGGCTGAGCGCTAAAGCTGTGTGTTGTGTAAGTTTCATTATAGTGATCTCAGGTTATAAGTTAGTCAGTGTGTGCCGACGGTTATGGAGTGCCACAAAAGAATGCAGCAACCTAGGTTGCTGCATTGCACGTAATGATAATGCGGGAGTATTAAAGATGTCTGTGTGAAAAAAGTTTTACAATACGAGTGTGAGTTCGGTTGCTTGGCGGATCGCGCGTTTAGCATCGAGTTCTAAGGCAACATCAGCACCACCGATTAAATGCACAGGCTTATTCAAGGCTTGAACAGCAGTGAGTAAATCACGGTTAGGCTCTTGACCAGCGCAGATGATGATGGTGTCAGCGGGGATGCAGTGAAGTGTTCCATCATAGCGAATGTGTAAACCGGCGTCATCAATTTTTTCATAACTCACGCCCGTCAGCATGTTCACTTTATCATGCTTTAAGCGTAGGCGGTGAATCCAGCCGGTGGTTTTGCCCAAGTCTTTGCCCATTTTGCTGGATTTGCGCTGCAGCATGGTGACATCGTGCTTTAATGTGTTTTTTTGTTTAGGTTTGACTAAACCGCCTCGGTGTTGCATGTCTAAGTCAATGCCCCATTCGGCGGCGAAATGTTCTTTACTTTGTTTTGGCTCGTGTAATAAGAATGATGCAATATCAAAACCAATACCCCCTGCACCAATAATCGCCACTTGATGGCCCACGTTCACACGCTCTGTGATCACGTCGACATAAGAGACAACGGATGCATGCTCAATGCCAGGAATAGAAGGTGTGCGCGGTTTGATGCCTGTGGCCAAAATAATTTCGTCAAAGTTCGTCAGATCCGTAGGGCTGACTTCGTGGCTCAACTGATGGTTTACGTTCAGGCGTGTGAGTTCAGTCTTAAAATAACGCAGCGTTTCATAAAACTCTTCTTTGCCCGGTACGCGTTTAGCAAAATTGAACTGCCCACCTATTTCATCATTTTTATCAAACAAGGTTACGTTGTGTCCACGCTTGGCGAGTATTAAGGCTGCCTGCAAACCTGCGGGGCCTGCACCTACCACGGCGAAAGACTTTTTTTGTTCAGCAGGTTTGAGTATGAGTTTGGTTTCATAACAGGCAAAGGGGTTCACTAAACAACTGACGGTTTTATTTTGAAAGGCATGATCGAGGCAGGCTTGGTTGCATGCAATACAGGTGTTGATACGGCCGCTTTCGCCACGTTTGGCTTTACTCACAAATTCGGCATCGGCTAAGAAAGGGCGTGCCATGGAAATCATGTCGGCGAAGCCGTCTTGCAATAAAGATTCGGCCACGTCAGGTGTGTTAATGCGGTTGCAAACAATCACCGGTGTCTTGACTGATTGCTTGAGCTTTTTTGCAAGTGAGGCAAACTCAGCACGAGGTACGCTGGTGGCGATGGTGGGAATGCGCGCCTCATGCCAGCCAATGCCCATGCTGAGTAAAGTGACGCCGGCTTTTTCGAGCGCTTGCGCAAGTTGTATCACTTCATCCCAGCTTGAACCGCCTTCAATTAAATCCAGCAATGAAATTCTAAAGATAATAATAAAGTCGTCGCCTACAGTGCGACGTACTTTGCGCACAATCTCTAAGGCAAATCGCATGCGATTTTCAAAAGAGCCGCCCCATTTGTCTTGGCGCTTGTTGGTGCGCTGCGATAAAAATTGTGTGATGAGGTAACCTTCAGAACCCATGATTTCAACGCCATCGTAACCCGCGCGGCGCGCAAGTTTTGCGGCACGGGCATAGTGGCGTATCGTTCGGGCGACTCCCCAGCTCGATAATTGCCACGGTTTAAACGGACTGATCGGCGACTTAATCCGCGAGGGCGCAACACACAGTGGGTGATAGCTGTAACGCCCGGCGTGTAAAATCTGCAACGCAATTTTCCCGCCGTGTTTATGCACAGAGTCTGTGATGTTGCGATGTGCGCGAGCTTCCGAGCGCGTTGTCATTTTGCAGGCAAAAGGATATAGGCGGCCGGCTTGGTTCGGTGAAAAACCGCCGGTGACAATCAAGCCCACATCGTGCTTTGCACGTTCTTCACAAAACGCCGCTAATCTGTCGAGGTTCTTTTCTTCAAGGGCAGTGTGCATTGAGCCCATTAAGGTGCGGTTTCGTAATTGTGTGAAACCAAGGTCTAAAGGGGTGAGTAATTTTTCATACTGTATTTTTGTCATGCTAATTCTGCTATTTGGCTTAGCGCCCTGACGTCTTTATTTAAATACGTATCTAAATAGGCGGTGTAACACATGTAATTTTGCTATCAGAAAACGACTCTACATGCGAAAAATTAAAAAATCTATGTAAAAATAGTATTGAATAATAATTTCACATAAAATTTTAAATAAGCTATTGATTATTCGTAGCGAAGGCAATCAATCGGATCTAGCTTCGATGCTTTGTAAGCAGGGTAGTAGCCGAAAAAGATACCGATAAAGACGGAAATCGAAAAACCAATCGCGGGCGGCAAGATGAATAAACTGAAATCCCAGCCTTTCACCAGGGCAATAATATAAGAAATGAGCACGCCCAAGATCACCCCTAGGGTGCCGCCGAAAAGAGATAACAACGTTGATTCAACTAAAAACATTAGGCGAATATCGCGCCGTTTTGCACCCAGCGCCATGCGGATACCAATTTCACGTTTTCGCTCGGTGACAGAGACTAGCATGATATTCATGACACCGATGCCGCCGACAATTAGCGAAATCGCGCCAATAAAACCTAAGAACAAGGTTAAGATTTCTTGTTGGTTTTTCATTTTCTCAATCATTTGCTTGGGGCTTTCAAAATACAACTGGTAACTGCTGGAGAGTGTTTGGAAATAATGTTTGATGTGTGCTTGGAGTTGGTCGAGGTCAGGGTTACCGTTCAGTCGCAAGATGATGTTGTTGATCGCCGCGTATTTGCTGGTCACGAGCGCAGCGTCAATCGGGATGATGACCGCGCCGTTTAAATCCACAAAAATAAAACCACTGGATGGCCAGGGTTTGATAACACCTGCCACTGTGTAGTAATTGCCTTGAACATTGATCTGCTGGCCCATGGGGTTTTTGTTATTCGCTTTTAACATCTGCTTATAAACATTATCGCCAATCACACAATACGGGCTGTAATGATCCATGAATGAAATGAAACGTCCTTTGCTTAAAGATAGTTTCATCATGCTTTTGAGTACGGGAGTCGCACCGATGATCGATCCATTCAGGTTATTGCCCGCATAGGTGAGGTTGTTATAGTCAGCCACATAAGGCGCAACACTTTCGATATTCGGCGATAAGTTTTTAATGGCTAAAGCTTGGGGTAATGTGATGGACTTCTGAGAATTGCTACTTTCGTCACTGTTGCTTTGATTCACTGAAATCGCTAATAAATTTGTGCCGAGCGATTTAAACTGCAATAAGACCTGACGCGTCATCAATTCCCCACCTGACACCATGGCGACCACGGAAGCTGCGCCCACCAAGATGCCTAGGATAGCGAGAAAGGTGCGCAGTTTTGTTGATAGCAGATTAACGATGGCATCACGAAAATGTTGGCCGAGTTCAACGTGGTGAATTTTAGAGTCCATCGCTGACCTCACCATCGGCTAAGTGAATGATGCGGTCGCAGGCTGATCCGACCTCCGGGTCGTGTGTAACAATCACCACGGTTTTATTTTCATTTTTGTTTAAATGCGTTAAGACATCCATCACTGCATCACTGGTTTTTGAGTCAAGCGCCCCTGTAGGCTCATCGGCTAAGATCAGATCAGGGCCACCAACCAGTGCGCGAGCAATGGCCACACGTTGTTGTTGGCCGCCAGACATGGCATTGGGTTTGGAGTTAGCCAATCGTGCGATGCCCATTTTCTCGAGCATGGCGTGGGCTTTTTCTTCGGCATCGGAATGGTCCATGCCTCGGTAGCTCAGTGAAAGCGTGATATTTTGTAGTGCTGTAAAGCGAGGCAATAAAAAAAAGGATTGAAATACGAAGCCAATTTTATGGTTTCGAAAATCAGCGAGCTCGTCATCGTTAAAATGTGAAACATCCGTGCCGCTTAAATGGTACTGGCCGCTACTGGGCCGATCCAGTAAACCTAAAATATTGAGCATCGTTGACTTACCTGAGCCAGATGAGCCCATGATCGCGACAAGCTCTCTTTGTTCGATATGAATGTCCACACCTTTCAGGGCGTGAAAAGCGTGGCCGCCTACGGTGTAGGTTTTAGTGAGGTTTCTCAGCTCAATGACCGCGTTAGTAGACAATTTTATCTCCTGCGGTAAGGCCGCTTTCAATGATCACTGAATCCATGCTGGTTTTGCCGGTGACAACGGTTTTTGTCGTTGTCTTACCGTCTGCGCCTATTACAGTGACTTGGGCATCACCCGTTTTAGGGTTTTGTTTCACGGCATTAATGGGGATTTGAATCGCAGGCGGACCTTGAATATCCACGGAAGCCTTGGCGCTCATGCCGATGCGAATCAGTTTTTGTGCGTTAGCCGGTACGTTTGGAATCGTGATGGTTAAGCTAAACTCAGGTAAGCTTTGCGAGTCGGTGGCTTGGTAATCAATCGACGTAATTTTCCCTTGTAGCGTGATACCTGGAAACGCAATGCTGGTGATTTTGGCAGCGAGGCCTGTTTTTAATTCATTGATCTCAACCTCGTTGGCCTTGGCTTGGAGCGATAAACCGTTCGGCGTGCCAATGCTTAATAGTAGCTGCCCTTGTTTAACTTGGCTGCCGACGTGAATTTTTTTACTGCCGCCGCCTGAGCTGTCTGACGATGATCCACCCGAGTCACTTTGGGTTGGGAAGAGTGCGATACCATCGGATGGCGAATCAATCGGTATGCGGCTGATGTTTTTATGCGTGTTAAACGTTTTGTTGATTTCACCGATGTCATTTAGCGTGAGCGAGAAGATTTTCTTTTGGGAAGGGAAATACTGCGCGGATTTTTTCAGTTTCATTTGAGATTGAAGCAGCGACAATCGTGACAAGTAGTAGGCGCTTTGTGCTTGCGTGTATTCATCTCGAGAAACCAGCTCATGTTTATATAAGCTTTGCGTGCTTTTATAAGTTGACGTCGCGTGGTTTAAATCTTGTTTGGCCTTCAAGTATTCCGTTAAGGCGCTTTCAAAATCCTGGTGCGCTTTGCTTGAGTTAATTAACACTAGCGTCTCATCTTTTTTAACGATTTGCCCGTAATCAAAGTGCATGGCTTCAATGGTGCCGTCTAGCGGTGAAGTGATATTGTTAATTTTGTAGGGTAAAAGATTGCCCGAGAAATACAAAGTATTGTGGGTTGGCGTGGGCTTTACCACCAAGGTTTGTTGTTGGATTTTTTGTGTTGAGCTGTCATTGTCTCGACAGGCGCCCAGCAAGAGGCTTGCGAAAACCAGTAAACAAAATCCAATTTTTTGTTTCATTTAATACCTCACTCTGACGTGCCACGGCGCTAAGGTGACGCCGATTTGTTGCTCGAAAGCAGCGACGGCGTTGAGATACGCAATTTGGCTGCTGATTAAATTCGTTTTCGCGGTCGTTAAATCCTGCTGTTGCGTCAGTAACTCAAAGTTTGAGATTTTACCCGCTAAGAATTTTTGTCGATTCAGATCATAGGTTTGCTGTTGAAGTTGCATGGCTTGTCGGCTCAGCTCCACTTGCGTCTCTGAAGTTTTCAGGTTGTCGTAATCTGTTTTAATGCTCTCAATTAAGCTGCGTCGAGTTTCGGCAAGATTGATTAGCGCATCTTGAAGGCTAACTTTTGCGTTAACAATATCTGCTTTGTTTTGGAAGTTGTCGACCGGTATATCCAGGTCAAGTTTCACCGAGTTGTTGTAGTTTTGACTATTCACAAGGCTAACAAGATTGGCGTTAGCGCCGGCGCCGCTACCGCCACCGCGAGTCGTGCTTGCCGTTAAGTTTAATTGCCATTCGTTATTGTTAACTGCTTGGAGCACTGAGCGACGTAGTGAGCCTATTGCTATTCTGGCGACTTGGTAGTTGGTATTGTTTTGAAGCCCCATGTCGATGCTTTTTTTCATGCTAGGAATATGTCCTTTACCGATCAGCTGCTTGACGGTTGCGGGATAGCTAAAGCTTGTAGGCACGTCAATCGGCGTGTTTTCGGGCAGGCCCAAATCATCCAGTAATTTAGCGCGCGCTGATTCGACAGTATTCTTGTTCGATTCAATGGTTGACATGGTAGTGGCCACTTGTGCTTTAGCCTGCACAATGTCAGCGCCGGCCATGCGCCCTGCTTTAATCATTTCTTCATCGTTGGCTACAGTTTGTTTGTTTTGTTTTAACGATTCATACGAAATTTCCAAGCTTTGCTTGGCTTCCATCAGTGAAAAGTAATCGTTTAACACGGTGGTGATGGTTTGCATCGCCGTTTCTTTGAACTGTAGTTTGTTGGTGTATTCCGTGTCGACGGCATCTTCGAGTGCGATGTCTACAATCGGTTTACCAAAGCCTCGAATGAGCGGCTGTACAATTTGAAAGGTAACGCCTGGGTTGTAAACTCCGCTTTCGTAGTTGTTATCCATCGACAAGCTAAATTGCGTGCCGTAGTGGTTGTTCAAGGTTGCGCTCGGTGAAACGCTGTAGCTTGGTGTGGGCGGCGTATAAACGCCATCACTTCTACCTTGCGAAGCCTCGGCGCTACCGTCAAGTTTATACTGTGGCTGGAAATTATATTCAGCAAGCAACAAGCTAATTTTTTGTGTGATGCGGTCGTTTTCGGCGGTGATGACAGAGGGATTGTTGCGAAGCGATAAATACACGGCATCGCGTAAGCTTAGCACCAGGGTTTTCTTCGGCGCAGAAAAAGCCAAAACAGGCAGTAAGCAGCTTATTATTATGGTTGTTTGCTTGCGGTTAATCATATCAGCCTTGGTAAATAACCAATGTTGTTAGCACGAGCCAGAACCCCCAAAGATACAGCCAAAAGCCGGGAATGGATTGGCGTCTGAAGGCCCAATAAATCCCTGCGATGACAGCGCTAATGATGAGCGGCACGCCAATTAATGCGATAAGCGATGAGAGAAAGTTGCCAAGCGAGGTGTTGGCAAACACATTTTGTAACTGATGGATAAGGTCTTGATAACCCGACATTAGCCACTGAAGCGCAATCACACAATAGCGCGCAGTTAAAATGGCAATGACGCTTAATGCTAAAAAAATGCCGATTTGTTTGGCGTGGTTCATCGTTACTCTCCTAAAGCCAGTAGGCGGTTTGTGTCATCACTTTTGATGTGTGTTTCATGAGCCAACGAATCGCTGCGGGCAATTCAGCGCCGCCGGCTTGTTTGGCTAACTCCTGGTGAGCTTGTTCGTCGCTTTGCATTTGTTTCAGAATTTTTCGGCTGCGCGCATCTTCTGCGGGCAGCTCGCCTAAATGCTTATCTAAGTGCGCGACAACTTGCTTTTCTGTTTCGGCCACAAAGCCCAGGCTCCATTTGTCGCCGACAGCACCTGCGGCGGCCCCGATCATGAATGAGCCGATATACCATAGTGTGTTTAAGTAGCTTGGCTGAGAGTTAAGTTCAGCTAAACGTTGCTGGCACCAAACCAAGTGGTCGACTTCTTCTTGTTGCGCATGTTGCATTTGCTCGCGCACGTTCGCCAATTTCGCGGTGACGCTTTGGCCGTGATAAAGCGCTTGAGCGCAGACTTCACCGGTGTGGTTAACGCGCATTAGGCCGGCGGCATGACGCCTGTCTTGCTCGCTCATCTCGATTTCTGGGGTGTCGCCTGCCGGATTCTTGCGAGTCATCTCGTTGTGAACGTTCAATACAGTGCGCAGAAAACCGTCGGCGTGTAGGCAAAGTTTGTCGGCAAAGGAGAGCATGGGCGCGCCTAACTTGTTCAATAGTTTGACATTTTCCATGATCTGAGCCTCAGCGTCAATGATTGCTTGGTGTTGTGAGCCATGGATTTTAGGGTTTATCTATGGCTAAGCTGATGAGCTCAAGAGTGGGTGGGTTTAGCGTGAGTCGTTATGCTCGGGCTTTTCTTTCGTTGGTAAAGCATTGTTTAAGCCATTACCCACAAGTTTTGAGTGGTCAAGAAGATGGGCTTGGGGTTTTGTTTCCCGGGGGCGACGTTGGCTTTTTTGATAAAGCGCTTTCAAAAGACGGGGCTCAGTATACAGAGATGCCTATTGTCAACGAGCTTGTTTCAAGCTACCTAGCCGCACTTTCTCAATCGCGCCCACTAACAATATTAGAAGTCGGTGGGGGTAATGGCTTGTTCACAAAAAAGCTATTGAAAAAAGCCAAGCTTTCCAATGTTGCCTATCATTTTACTGACATCAGTCGACGGTTTACGCTTAACATGGATCGCTACGTGCAGGAAATACCCGATATAAATTTAAAAAGCACACGTTTTGATATCACGAAACCGGCTGAAAGTCAGGGGCTTGGTGACGGCTACGATTTTATTGTTGCTTTAGATGTTGTTCATGCTACCAAGGATATAGGGCAATCCCTTGAGAACTTAAAGCCATTGCTTAAGGAAAACAGTGGGTTATTGCTTATGCTTGAAACAACATGCGCACCGCTTTGGCAACATTTAATTATGGGGTTGACGGCAGGCTGGTGGTGTTTTGATGATAAGTATAGAGACGCTACCCCATTAGCTTCAGAAGTTATTTGGCAAACTGTGGCTGCTGATTGTGGTTATAAATGTATTGGCGCATTAACACTTGATAATAAACATAGTGATGCAATGGCAATGCTATTGTCGCGCTAAGCCTGCTTTTTTTAGTAAAAATAAGCCTAAAAAAGAGGCGACCAATAACGACGCTGTGATTAAATGAACAGAGATTAAATGAAAGCTTGCAATAAGCGCGCCAAATGACGAGGCTAGGCCGTAGCGAATAAATCCCGAGAAGGCGGCGGCGCTTGCAAAGTGCTGATTGACTGCGCTTAAAGATTCGCTGTTCATCAACGGTACGATAATCGCTACTGAAAATGTGCTCAAGAACATACAAGAGCAAAAAACAGCTAATGATGGGGTGTGAAAATGTGCGTGATAAAGTGTCAGGACTAAAGAGAAAATGATAATTGTAAAGAGTGCGCTTATCACGGCACGTTGAGTTCCAATGCGCTTTACAATGCTCGGCGCTAGAGCACTGCCTAAGAACAGTGCAAACGCATTCAATCCCATTAAGCCAGCTGTGATTGCTATGGTTTGACGATAAATACTTTCGAAAACAAAGCTAGCATTGTAGAGGTATGAGAAATAGGCTGAGTAAATCACTGAAACCAGAAGGCTCAGTTGGAGAAAGCGAGTATTTGAGAGCAGTGAGCGATACACGTCAAGAAGCTTGGCTCTTTTTGTTGGCATGGCTTCTTTATGATTGTTTAGTGTTTCTGGTAAAAACACGTAGCCCATTAAAAGTAAGAAGAGACCGGTAATGGCAAGCAAAATAAAAATGCCGCGCCAGCTTGAGATAGAGGCGATGAAGCCGCCGATTATAGGCGCTATCGCTGGCGATAAAGAAATAATGGCAGTGATATAACTGATGGTCTTAGTTAGGCTTTCGCCTTCGAATAAATCACGGCAGATAGCGAAGGCGCAGACTACAATCACGCTGCAGCCCAAGCCTTGTAGAATTCGGTAATAGAGTATTGAGTCAGACGATTGAGCGAAGCTACACAATAGAGACATCACGCTGTAAAGCGCCAAGCCGAATAGGAGGGTTGTTCGGCGGCCTATAATATCTGCGATGAAACCACTGAACAGTTGAGCGATAGCTAGACCAGCCAAAAACACACTGATGGTGAGCTGTATAGAGGCTTTGCTTGTTAGCAGCGCGCGCGCCATAGACCCCATGACTGGCACGTAAATATCGATCGATAGTGAGGGCAGACAAACCATCAGGCCCAGTACAATAATGCAAAAAAATGGATTGTTTAAAAAATAACGCTTAACCATGCTTAGTCAGCCGTGAATTTAAACGGGTTGTATTCTATGCCCACGTCGTAAATATCCACATCTTCCGCTTTCTTTAAAATACCAGACAGAATGTAGGCTGGAACAGCGCCAATACCAATATAGATTAGTTGGAAAATGAACATGCTAAAAATAAAAGCAAAAAATTCCTGTACGTTTAAAAAGTGGAAAAAAACAATGGCCCCAGAGATTAGCAGAGTCAATAGCTCGCCTAAAGCACTGGAAAAAACACTTCTAAATAGAAACCATTTTCCGCGATAGATAACTTTTAGCTTTGAGAGAATGTAGATGTTTAAAAAATCACCTGACAAAATACCTAGCGTGCCGCCAATAACCGCATAAAAATCCGGTCTGAGGATAAAGTCATAGGCTTGTTGGTGATTGTGTAGACCATAAGAGGGTGTGTACGATATTACTGTCATGATCGCGCCAAACAGTAACTCGGACACAATTGAACACCAAAGCAGGTTTCGAGAGATTTTATAACCATAAACTTCGGTTACAACGTCACCAAGGATATAGGTTAAAGGAAAAATATAGACATTCGCTGCCATCGTGAGGTGACCCAGTCTGACCACCTTGTAGGTGTAAGGAATTGTCGCTAAGAAAACTGTGATATAAATAATCGACAGTAGCATTAAAAATTTGTATTGCGGTTTATTTCTGGTGTTTTTGGTTGATGTTTTGTGGGTGTTCATAAGGTGTCAAATTGGCGGGTTTTTTCGGTTTTGCAGCTGCCTACGTGAATTCTGCACAAAGATGCCGGTAGCGTCAATCTTTGCGGATGCTTGAATGCAAAAGCGGGCCAAAGGCCCGCTGCATGTTTGACTGAAAAGTTTATAAGCTATCGCTGTCTCCAGGGGTTTGGCTGCCCGCGGGACTACTGTGACTGTTTGTGCTCATCCTTGCAGTAGGCTGTCCGGTCAGCATTTTGTTGTTTTGCGGATTGTCGTCGTAGTCTAATTGCGGGGCAGTGGAGCCTTGAGCACGGGCTGGCGTAATCGTATAGCCGATGCGTTTGCCTAGTGGTGTGTCGTTCAATACAGCAATACCCAGCTTACCTGTTAAGTTGTTCAGGCTGCTCGGCGATAAGCTTGACCCCTCTAAGCCTGAGTTATGGCTACCCAAAAGCACAAATCCTGACGCTGATCCGGGCCTATTGGCAATCGCTTTGAGAATAGTTGCGCCAGCGTCTGGGTCGGTGATGGTATTGGGGCTAAAAGAGATGCCGCCGGTGTCGGGCGACATAATAATCGGGGCTAGCCATTTGGCTGTATCACCGCTGACGGTAAAGCCAATTTGGTAAGATAGGCTTCTGCTCGTTTTTCCGGCCTTGTTTTTACTGACATCGAGGATCGTTCTCACAAAACCCTTAATGCTTGAGTTTGGTGCATTTTTTTGATTAAGCCCCAAGCCCGTCAAAAGTTGATCGCTGAGTGAGAATCGTGTTGTTTCAGTAAACACATTGTTTGAGATGGACTTGCCGTTCGGAAAGGTTTCACTGAATGTGCTAACGCGCATTTTTTGAGTGGTTGCAAGTCTCAGAAAGCCTGAAGCCGTATTAGGGTCTGGGAAGTCGACACTCAGGTGCCTAGTATCCGTTGCATTCACGGCGTGGATAATGGATTCGCCCGTGGCGCTGGTCACCGTGGTCGCGAATCGATTCAATCTTAGGTAGTTGCTCGACATAACCTTATAAGCCGCCGAAGAAATATCCTGATTGTGTGACACATCGAGTGAGTAGTTATTGGTTTGTGCGATAGAATTTGCGTTTATCAGCGTGTTTTCTGATTGTCTCATGGAGAGATGGTTTGATGAGTAGCGGTCTGTGCTGGTTTGCATGTTGGATAAGTCGTTGTATGAGTTTAAGGTTTTTTGCGTGGTATGGGTGATTGATGTGCCAAATGAGTTGGTATTTTCACTATTGCTTGTGTCTTGTGAGGTTGAGACACTACTGGAGTTCATGTCATTGCCTGTAAACTGGGTGGTGTTCATCGACGATGAGCTGCCAGTGGTTTGTGTATCGCTCATGCCTTGGGTGGTCAAACTAAACGCCGAGTTTTTATACGTCGTACTTGAGGTGTCTATGCTTGAGCCGTTTTCTAAAATACTCATGGTGTTGCTTACGCTTTCAAAGCTGTGATCATTTAAACCAGTGTTACTTAAGTCAAAGCTTGTGGCACCTGTAAGATAATGCGTGGCAGCGACCAATGAAGAAGCTTCGTTTCCAAGGCTAACGTCTGAAAAGCTTACGGTTTGAACTGAGCCGGATGGTGAGCCTTGATTTGCCAATGCAGCAACAGCGACCATGGCCATGGTTTGAGAGGAGACGTTGGGCATTACAGCCCCAAGCGTTGTTGATCCGCCATTGGGTAAATTAATGTCAGTATTTTCCAGGCTATTCTTGCTCAAGGTTAGTGTGCCGCCATTTGAAAGGTCGTTAAGTTCAACGCTTGTCATCATGTCGTTGGCACTCTTGAAACCGGCCTTTTTCGCAGCAGTTTGTACATCGCTATTGTTTAGGACTGCGTTAACAACGTTTTGGGTCACGGTTTGGCTTTGGCGCTTGAGTGGGGTATTAGAGGCGGCTGACGTGCTGAGATTGCTGGCCTGAGGCGTTGCATTTGCAGCGGCTGTATCAGCGTAGCTTGCGCTGGCGTAACTGATGGCACTGGCTGAGATCAGCGCAACGATTAAAGGTTTGGTGTAAAAATGATTGGAGCGTGACATGATGAATTCCTTTTCCTTTGATTGGCACAGTGTTCCACTTTAGATCAGCTTCGTTGACATTTCAACACATTGCGCGAGTATGTTTTTGGCGTTTTGTAAAGCGCGAGGCGAAGAGCCTGAGCGTCCCTTTTCTGGCAAACTTAATTTACGACTTGAGCCTGGCTTACACAGGCAAGCGTATAGGGCGGCCAGGTCCGCTGCCTAGGCTTTGATAATTTTATGTGGTGAGCGATAAATCACATCATCGTTTAAGTCGATACCCAGACCTGGCGTGTCGGGCACGTCAAAATAGCCATTTTTCGGTTGAAAATCGGGTATGCACAGTTCACGGTTAAAGGTTTTAATCGCGTAAGTGTGGTGCTCGTGAATAATGAAATTTGGTATGGCGGCTTCTAAATGCAGCGCGGCCGCTGTGGCCACAGGCCCGCCGCAAACATGCGCTTGCACTTGCACATCATACATATCCGCGTAATCGCACATTTTTTTCGCTTCGGTCAAGCCGCCGCAAAGCCCGATGTCGGGTTGTAAGATGTCGATCGTTTGTTCTTCCAGATAAGGGCGGATACCGTGGCGTAAATAAAGACGCTCGCCTGCCGCAATGGGTACGTTCAGCTTTTCCTTAAGTCGTCGGTGTAGCGCGGTATTAACATAGTTCACTGGTTCTTCGATACACAGGCAGTTAAACTCTTCGGCAATCTCACCGAGCTGCATGGCCGTTTGCAAACCCGGTAAGCTGTGGCATTCGAAAATAATTTCACCGTTTTCGCCCAGTACATCGCGCATGGCTTTCATGCGTGCACGGATGAGGTTTAAATACTCTTTTCTAAACGGTTGGGTGCAGTCGTACAGAGTCTTGCCTTTCGCATCGAACATTAGAGGGTCAACCTTAATTGCATCATAGCCTTCTTTGACCGCTTTTTCTGTCGCCTTGGCGTAGTCTTCTGGTTGCACGAGAATTTGCCGGGTTTTTGTGTCCCAATCAAACTGAAGCTGGCTGGCGTAGGTCCATAAGGTGTCGCGCTGCTTTCCACCGAGCAAGGCATGTACCGGCACATTCAGTGATTTACCTTTGATATCCCAAAGTGCGGTGTCGATTGCGCTCATCGCGGCATACACAACCGGCCCGCCACCCAATGCCCAAAAACTTTCGCGAAACATTTTCGACCAAAGCTTTTCGGTTTGCATCGGGTCAAAACCTAAAAGCATGGCTTCTGCAAATTCTTCTATCATTGCCGCGGCAGCTTTGTGTCCAAGGTCATAGGCTAAGCCCGCTTCGCCAACGCCGCTGATGCCCTCATCGGTGTGAATGCGTACAAAAACAGGGTTCCAAGTCGGGCGCTCTGGGCAGAATGTATCAAAAATTTCAATGCGATTGATTTTCATGTTTAGTCCTTGTAGTTGACGCGAGATAAGCCTTCAATGCGGCGACGAAGTGCGTCGAAGTCGATGCTAACCGATAAAATACTGTCAAATTGTGCTTTGGTTTTTTCGCAAACCGCTTGGGAGATTGGGTGGATTTCTGCATTGGCTGATAAGGTTTTGATTTGCATTTTGCACACACGCTCTAAGTAATACATAAGGTATGTGGCTTCTTCAATGCTTTGGCCTGTGGTCAGTAGTCCGTGGTTACACAGGATCATCACTTTTTTATCGCCGAGTGATGACACAATGTGCTCGCCCTCATCGCCAAGCGCAAGCCCATCCAGATCGTGGTAGGCGACGTCGTTATAAAAACGCAGGGCGTGTTGATTTAAAGGTAAAAGCCCTTCGCGCAGAGAGGCTACAGCTGTGCCGTAGATGCTGTGGGTGTGCATGGCGCTTAGGATGGTTTGCTTGGCTTTGTAAATCGAAGCGTGGATATTGTGCGCCTGAGGCATCACCGTTTGGCCGTTGTTGCTTAAGATATTGCCATCCAGGTCGGTTTTCACGAGGCGGCTGGCACAGACTTCTTCAAACGGCACGTTATGCGGCGAGATCAGCATGTGGTCCGTGTTCGGAATTCTGGCGCTTAGGTGGGTGGCTAGCAGATCATCGCAGCCATTGAAGTGAATAATGTGATGTGAGGCCGCCAGGGTCTCACGTAAAGATTGCTCATTGGCAGACATCGTCGTATCCTATCGCGCATAAAACGTACCCATGATAAGGTATTTGAATGACTAAACCCAGCCCTGCTATCGGTATTTTCCTTCTCGCGTTTATGGTGCCAGCCGGTATCTTTGGGCTCAGTGCGGTGGTGATGCCGGCAGACTTTGGTTTGGCCTCCGTTTTTTTCTATTTTTTAGGCGCCATTTTGTTTTTTATTCCGGCCTGTTATGTGGCCGCACGCTTTGGTATGCGCTGGCCTGGGCGAGAGGGTGGCGTGTATTGCTGGATCAGCGAAACGTTTGGCCCGCGCTGGGGTTTGTGGGCGGTTTGGGTGCAGTGGATACAGCAAGTGATTTGGTATCCCACCATTTTGTCTTACATGGCCAGTACGTTTGCGTTTGTGTTTTTTCCGCACGATGTTAATAGCCAGCTGTTTATCGCACTATTTTGTGTGATTTTCTTTGTGCTGCTCACCGGTGTGGCAATGTGTGGTATCGAGTTGTCTTCACGCGTGATTGCGCTGGCGTTTATTATTGGTGTACTGCTACCCGGTTTGTTGTTTATTGTGCTGGTCATCGTTTGGCAGTGCTCAAACCAGCCGACCTTGTTGCACTTTTCTTGGTCTGGCTTTTTACCCAGTCGGCACGATTGGCATAATATCGCCTTGTTTAACGGGGTTCTCACAGGCTTTACCGGTGTGGAGCTGTGTGCTGCTTACGCGCATCGGGTAAAGCGCCCGGCGTTTACCTACACTTGGGCAATTGTGATTGCTACGTTTATCACGCTGACGGTGTTTATATTAGGCACGCTGGCTGTGGTTGCCGTTTTGCCTGCCGATAAAACCTCATTCACCTTTGCTATTATTCACGCAATCGATGTCACGCTGTCGCATTTTCATTTAGGCTGGCTCAGCAAGTGGGTGGGTTTGTTGATCGTGGTGGGCAGTTTTGCGATTGTCTTGGTTTGGATCTTGGGTCCAATGTTAAGTTTTTATTCCAGCGCTAAGCATCATCAGTTGCCCAAGTGGTTTTCAAAAACCAGCAAGAAAGGCATCCCTATTAATTTGTTGATACTGCAAGGTGTCGTGGTATCGGCTTTTTCACTCGTTTTTTATTTCTCTTCTACGGTGAATGATGCCTTTTGGCTGTTAAGTGCGCTATCTGCGCAAGTGTATTTTTTATTATACTTTGTGTTGTTTTTGGCCGCGCTCAAACTTCAGCGCAGTCTTTTTTTATGGGTGTGTGTGGTGCTTGGAGCGATCGGTTGCTTGTTTACCGTTATCGTGCCTTTTGCTCCGCCCAAAGAATTATTGGGTGATATGAGCATTGTCCACTACGAATTATTTATTGGTTTGGGTTTGGTGCTGTGTTGCGCTTTTCCTTGGGTCTGGAGTTTGATTTATAAACCACACGGAGGCACTGCTCAATGAATCAGAAACGTTATAAGCAAGCCGCAGCAGAAGCTGCACTAGAGTACGTTGAACACGGTATGATTCTTGGTGTGGGTACGGGCAGCACGGTGGATTTTTTTATTGAAGCGCTAGCGGGTATGAGAAACAAGCTTGATGGCGCGGTGCCAAGCTCTAAGCGCACCGCAGAGGCGCTAAAGCGTGCGAAAATTCCTGTGCTGGACTTAAACGCAACCGGCGATATACCTTTATATATAGACGGCGCTGATGAAGTGAATCCGCAAAAACAAATGGTTAAGGGCGGCGGTGGCGCGATGACCGGTGAGAAAATTGTTGCGACTGCGTCTAAGCGTTTTGTGTGCATTGTCGATGAGAGCAAGTGCGTGGATCGCTTAGGCGATTTTCCTATTGCTGTTGAAGTGTTGCCGATGGCGCGTAGTTTGGCGGGGCGCGCGTTGGTCAAGCTTGGCGGTAGCCCTGAGTACCGCCATGGCTTTGTGACGGATCACGGTAACTATGTACTCGATGTATTTAACTTGAATCTTAGCGATCCGCTTGCGATGGAAGCCGCTTTAAATCAAATCCCGGGTGTGGTGTGCCACGGCTTGTTTGCTGAGCGTTGTGCGGATCATGTGATTGTTGCGGGCAAGTCGGGTGTTGAGGTGTTTTAATTGCCGCGGATAGCTTGGGTTGAGGAAGGTTATGACGATAACCCGGGTTTTTGAGCTCTAATATTTAGGCGCGTTGCCTAGACCAATAAACTGGCCACCTTGGGGTTGTATTTAAGTGCACTGATAATGTTTGCCATGTGTGCTGAAATAGGGCGGTCTCTGTAAACATCGTTTGCAGCAATAGCGTATTCTTCTATCGTAAATATCATGGTTCTTCCCCTTGTGGGTAGTCGATAAAGGTTAGTGCTAAAAATTTAACGTTAGAGCCCTGGATAGGCGGCGATTCGTTTTTCATTTCCCAAACTCTTTTTATGGCTTTAATCGAGAGTTTTTTCGTATAAATTTTTTTGCCAGAGATATAAGATAAAGCTGCGCCTTTTGCTTTGGCTAGTGAGAGCGAACACGGTAATTTAAACCCCACATAGTTCATTTTTGGATTGTCACCCAGCATTGAGTCAATTAAAGGGTAGCTATTAATGGGTGTGTGTTGTTTTTGAATGATTAAGAAAATATTTTTTGGCTGAGGTTTAGGGTCTGTTTACAATTTATTTTCACGCTGCAAACTGAGTGAACTTGGTCCAAGTTGCTCATTATTTTCGTTAAATAGGGTTAGCTATTCGCCTCAAATAATAAACAACTTGGCCTCAACCCCTTCAGTTTTCGCTTGCAAA
>PCWT01000012.1:24057-24629 GCA_002796245.1 Gammaproteobacteria bacterium CG11_big_fil_rev_8_21_14_0_20_46_22
ACAGACCCTAAAGTAGCTTTCAAGCATTGAAACGCCCAGGTAGCAAGCGTGTAAGTCTGGATAATGAATTTTGTAAATGGAGAACATCTTTTTAGGCAGCTTCTCTGTGTAGACACCTTTTATTTCAAATTTTTTGACCATCGATTCGCTATATACAGCGTAAAGAAGGCTGTTATTGACTCCATGAAACACAGGGCTTTTGCAAAGCCCCGCTGAAAAAATCATTCCTATCAGTAGAGCGCAGCATCGTTTCATTCGGTTAAGTTCTCTTTTTCGATTTTTGGGGCACGCCCTAGTATCAGTGTTGTCTTTGTTGGGCGATAAATCAAATAAACGACCGAACAGAATGCTTGGGAAGAGTTTAGTTCGTGAATTTGCCGAAAAATTCTTTTGGAGATTATTCTTCCATTCTGTGAAATGATTTTTTTAGGTTTGATCTTTTGAGAAAATCATGGGTTTAAATAAAGGCAGGCAGCCCGAAGGTTTGCTGATATGTTCTGTCTTCGAGCTTTGGGAGCGCTTGGGCTTCTATGTGGTTCAGTCAAGCTTGGTGATCTTTCTTGTTAATCAAT
>PCWT01000013.1 GCA_002796245.1 Gammaproteobacteria bacterium CG11_big_fil_rev_8_21_14_0_20_46_22
TTACACTGGCTAATGCTTTTTTAGGTACTATTTTTTGTCGACTCATTTAATTCAGCCTCCTAAATAAAATAATATGTTGATAACTTAGCAAGCTAACACTGAAAGATAGCTTTGCGCTGCTTTTCATTGATTGGTTTTTGCGAAGGCCGCGGAGAGTGATCGCTGTTTTAGCGCTTAATTGATGTCGCTTTTGTATCATGCTATTCATTTCCGGCGGTTACTAAAAGCATGTCAGGCGGTATTATTGTGTTTTTTGTTACCGCCCTTCATGCAACTCAAGGGTGGCGAGCATTCTTTAGGGGTGTTGCTTTCTTTTTTATCGTTGGTCTCTTTGCTGGACTGGTTCTCTTTTTGTGACATTATTTCAGTTCGACCAATAGTGACCGCTGGTGGAGCGTCAAAGGCAATGCGAATTTTATCGCCTGTCACTTTTGTAACTGTAAAGCGAAGTATTTTTTCGTTACCGATAAGCACGTCAATGCTTTCTTGTTCGCGCCTAGTCAGAATGAGCATGTTCATCTCCTATGATTCTTTAGTGTTTATCCAAGCCACCTAAGCGGTATAACAATAATGTTACACATACCAAACAAAATAGTAACTATTGCGAATATTTTTCGGTTTTATTGGTTGATTTTTGATAATTTATTGATCTTAAAAGAAAATTTACTTGATACAAATTGTGAGGAATTATAAAAATGATACTTTTTCTTTATCCATTGTTACTTAGTTGGAAAAAACATGTTAAAATTCATCTGAATTTGCCATTTAAGATGGGTATACAATGGAAGCAGCCATTCAAGCGATAGAATCAGAAGAGAACAACTCCCGCCAGCACCTTGCGGAAAACCTTAAGCTTTTAATGAAAAGTCGAAAACTTAGTCTTAACCAGTTGGCACAGGATTTGAATATCCCCGTGATGACTATTCGACGGTTGATTTCAGGTCAAACCGAAGACCCGCGTGTTTACACATTAAAGTTATTTGCTGATTATTTTCATGTCTCAGTAGACTCGCTCATCACACCGAATCGCCAAGTTTTACAAGAATCGCTTGAGAAAACAAAACCCTATTTTATACCCGTGATAGATTGGCATACCGCCAAAACAATTCATTCGCTCGATGATCTTAATTTAACACAATGGAAAAACTGGCAGCCGGTGACCTTAAGCAGCGATGAAGAAATAAGTGAGCAAGCCTTTGCTTTAGAAAGCCGACCATCGATGTATCCTCGGTTTCCCCAAGGTACGGTATTTATCATTGACCCTAAAGTAAAACCAGCCGATGGTGATACGGTATTAGTGAAGCTTAAAGAAAGTGGCGAGTTAACGTTACGTTATTTAAGTATTGACCCGCCCGAATGGAAGCTTAGCCCACTTGTGGCTGACTCAACAATATTGGATTACGATAAACAGCATCATGAGATTGTTGGCATCAATGTGCTTACCATGTTGTATAATCGGAAAAATCATGGATAGTTTAACATAAGGAAAAACTATGGGCTTGCTCAATACGATAATGAGCGCCGTCCATTACAAAATCAATAACAAGGACAAGCGGTCAGACTATATTTTTTATAAAATTGTCGATCAAGAAAAAAATGAATATGCTTTGCAATGTATTAACACAAAGGCGGTTGTCTATTCAAAAATAGAAGATATTGTTTTTGATATTGATATCTTACATGGCCTTCACCCTATTCAGGCTTGCTATGTTGGTATTGAATATGCCAAGTTTCTGGAAAAAATCGACACGCCAATCGAATTAAAAAACCGGCAAAAAAACAAACTTGATAAGTGCTCGGTGTTTCGGTACGGACGTTATGAGCTTTGTTATCAAGATAGAAAAGGCAGCGTTTTATTTGTTGACCGTACTAATGAAGAAAGCTTTTTAATGGACCCAAGGGATATTGCATTATCTGAAGAAATCATACAAGATTTTGATGCGGCACAAGCTTTCTACCTCGGATTGCTTGCTGGTTTGAAGCTCAATAACCCAGCGACGAAACGAAATGAAATACAGCATAATAAAGAAAAACCTTACCTTAGGCTGGTCAAATAAACCTGCTAAATAACAAGCAAATACTTCAAGATATGCGTCATGGAAAACAGCAAACCTTTTGACAGTTTGAATTCAAAAAAATCAAAATCGATTATTGACAATCCCGCGGGGTACAAAGTGCTGATTTTAATTAGCATGTTGTATATGAGTATTATGATTTGTAATGCCGTGCTAACTAATCGCTATATTGGAGTTGATGCTTTT
>PCWT01000014.1 GCA_002796245.1 Gammaproteobacteria bacterium CG11_big_fil_rev_8_21_14_0_20_46_22
CTGAAAACTATCGACTTTTTTGCAAGGACGCAAGGACTTTTATACCACTTGCTTTTAATACAACGGGTTTAGCGAATACTTACCGCTGTTCCGTTTGGGTCTTTCCCAAATATGGGGGCACTTTCCTCATGAACATAACACTCTAACTCTTAATCTGTAATTGTCAAAATTTCGAAAGCCATAGGCTCTTCGCTGGATGAGCTTCATCTTGCGATGGAAGCCTTCGGTGATGCCATTGGATTTGGTGAATCGCCACATTCTGACGATCTCCTCACGCCATTGATATAAGGTTTTTCCAAGCGTTCTCAGCGCCTTAAACGGTGACGCTTTCAACTGTTGGATGTAATCCAAAAAGAGAGGAATCAAGCGACGGCACTGCTTAGCGGTACGATGCTTATACATCAACAGTTGATGTAGGCGTTGCTTAAACCAATAAACCGCCTCAACAGCCGGTTGCTTTAAAAAATAATCATTTCGCTTTTTTAATTTTTTAGGTGTTAAGTTTTCGGGATTGGTTCTTAATGCTGACAATAAACCACGATGATATTTCAAGCCCGGATCAATTTTCTGGTAAACTTGAAGGCACTGTTGATTAAGCTGTCGTATCACATGAAAGCGATCAGCAACGATCATGGCATTAGGAAAATGCTGTTGAGCAATCGATTTATAACTGCTGCTTAAATCCATACAAATGACTTTAACCCTTTCTTTTCCCTTTAAATGACACAAGTAGTCACCCAGGTCAGCCCCAGAACGCCCACTGACAACATCAAACACACGGTGTTTTCTCAGATCACATAATGTCGTCGCAAATTGTTTTTTGGCGCGCTTACGACTAAATGAGTGCTCATCAATGCCTAGCACGCGCGGACAATCACGATCTAGGATCTCTTGGTTCGCTCGCCAATACCACTGATGGTACCAACGCTCTATCGTCGCTTTGCCTAACTTGAATCGTCTCGATAAATCTTTCTGAGAAATACCCTGTGAATGTTGTTCACACAGTTGTTTTTTTAAACGTTCTGTCGCGCGCTGATACTTTATAATACCGGGAAACTGTTGATTAAAATATCGCCCGCACGAGCGGCAGTGAAACTTATACGCTTTAATCTGAAGTAGGCTACGCCTCACACCCATCAGCTCATGCCAGACCTTGCGAACAAACGTGTCTTTTTTCCGAAGGTTGCGACTGGAACAGTGAACACAGCTTGCCTTACGGCGATAACTTAACTCAAATACCACCGGACTATAACCGCTTATTTTTTGAACTGTAAATCCCGGCAAATTTAGGATACTATTGCTTCTGGGCACTTTAACCTCCTTTTTACTAGTAATATCAAGGAAGTAGATTATCTCAATCTATGGCGATTCTAATTCTTAGTGCGACAAGGTTTTGGATAACGGCCTAGAACAACCTCTTGAGGGGTTCTAAAGCCCAGACACTTTCTTGGAAGAGTA
>PCWT01000015.1 GCA_002796245.1 Gammaproteobacteria bacterium CG11_big_fil_rev_8_21_14_0_20_46_22
AAACGCAGTGTACACGATAGTACATGAGTATTTCGAAGAAAATTTCCGCCCAAGATCGACCAAAAATGGACGTTTCCTGATTTAATGGGACAGCCCTGCGCCCCCACCCCCTTGTGTTCAGAAGGCGGGCTGATAAGATATAGCCTTTTGAAATTTCAAGGCTAAACCATGCACACTTCATCACTGATCATCGATCCCGTTGGCACCGTACTCAATGACGACGACAAGCAGGTTCTAGACAATCCCTTGGTCGGGGGCGTCATTTTATTTAAACACAATATTGAATCGCCGAAACAAGTCAGCGAATTGTGCGCCAGCATCAAAGCCCTACGCCCCGATCTTTTTATCTGCGTTGACCAAGAAGGCGGTCGTGTACAACGCCTACGCAACGGCTTTACTCGTCTACCCCCCATGCGAACCTTTGGCGATCTGTATGATCAAAATCCTGAACAAGCTCGTGCACTCACTGAAACTTGCGCGTGGCTGATGGCCCAGGAAGTCATGAGCGTGGGGATCGATTTTAGCTTCGCACCGGTGCTAGATTTGGACTTGGGCATCAGCAGTGTCATCGGTAATCGCGCTTTTCACAAAGACCCAAAAATCGCCGCGGAACTGGCCACCATTTTCTGCCACGGCCTGTATCAAGCCGGCACGATAGCGGTGGGCAAACACTTTCCGGGGCACGGCGGTGTTGCGCCCGATTCTCACCTAGAACACCCGGTTGACGACAGAAGCTTAGAGCAGCTGGCCGATGAACTCTATCCTTTTGAACAACTGATCAAACACGAGCTGCCAGCGATCATGCCTGCACACATCACCTTCACGAACATTGATAATACCCTGGTGACTTACTCTTCACACTGGCTACGTACTATTTTGCGCGATCAACTCGGCTTCAAAGGTGTCATCATCAGCGATGATCTGACCATGGCAGCCGCCCACGATGGCACGATGGCCGAGCGCGTGGAGCGCACCTTACAGGCTGGCAGCGATATGGTATTGATTTGTCAAAACCGCGACGCAGTGCATGAAACACTCGCCAACCCACCAAACTACACACCACGCGAAGATTTTAACCCTCAAGCCTTGAAAGGCCGGTGCCAAGTCACGTATGATGAACTGATGTTAAATCCTAACTACCAACACGCGAAAAAAACCATCAGCGAGCTCACGAGTGACTAATCACGTTATTGATCTAAGCGATTACATTCAATCGGTTTCCCCGACCATTCTCACGCTCATTGAGTGCGCCATCATCCTGTTCATGACCATGATTTTGAGCATCATTGAAGGGCTAACATTCCACCGTGTCTACCCCAAACTGAAAGCCAGCGAGAAAACCAAAAGTGACCGGATTCTTTACGCTGTGCACAAACCGCTACAGCTTATCATCTGGACACTGGGTATCACCTATACGTTTAGTACGGCCAGCGATTTACTCAATGCTTCTGCCGTCGAGAATTTCTCCGACACCATGTCTTTACTGCGCCAAGTCGTGCTTGTAGCCGCCTTCACCTGGGCTGTATTGCGCTTTATTCGCCTACTCGAAGACACACTCGTTCACTCGCCCGAGCACAGTCATCAGCACAAAAAGCGCAAGCTGGATAAAGCCACCGCCTTTGCGGTTAGTCGCCTACTACGCATCGTCACTATCTGCGCAGCACTGTTGGTTATCCTGCAAATTGCGGGTGTCAAAGTTTCAGCCCTAATCGCCTTGGGTGGTGCCGGTACCTTAATTGCCGGTCTTGCCGCACGCGAGATGCTGGCTAATTTTTTTGGCGCACTGATGATTTACACTGACCGACCCTTTTCCGTCGGCGACTGGATTCGCTCCAACGATAGAAACATCGAGGGCACGGTAGAAGAAATCGGCTGGCGATTAACGCGAGTGCGCACCTTCGACAAGCGTCCGCTGTATATTCCCAATGCCATTTTTTCTTCCATCACGGTTGAAAACCCTTCACGCATGCATAATCGTCGGATCAAAACGGTTGTGGGTATAGGCTATGAATCCGCTGACAAAATTTCTTTGGTACGCGATGGAATTGAAGACATGCTCAGAAAACATGAAGAAATCGACACCACACAAACCTTGTTTGTACGCGTCAGTGAATTCGGCCCCTCTTCGATCAATATTCAAATTTACTGCTTCACCAAAACCATAGACTGGCTCGCTTTTGAACGTATTCAAGAAGATGTTTTACTTAAAATATTAGACATTGTCAGAGACTGTGGCGCAAACATCGCCTACCCGACACAAACGCTTTATTTGAAGAACCCTCAAACTGAAAGGAGCCCACACCATGGTTGATTTAACTGACGTCCATAATATAAAAGCCAGAGGCGTCTGTTTACACACTCGCGAAGAAGTTGAAGCTGCGATCCAACGCGTTGCCGATGACATGGCTCAAGTGCTTTCGGATCAAGCCCCACTCTTTCTCACAGTGATGAACGGTGCCGTGGTTTTTGCTGGACAGTTAGCCACACGTATCAAATTCGACGCGCAATTTGATTATATTCATGCCACACGTTACCGCGGTGAAATCGAAGGGCGTGATTTGCAGTGGATTGCCAAACCTCGCGCATCCATCAAAGATCGAGTGGTCGTGATCATTGAAGACATTCTCGACACTGGTTTAACCCTCGCGGCTTGCGTAAAGTATTGCGAAGAAGAAGGCGCGAAAAAAGTTTACACTGCCGCATTGATCGACAAAGATCATCCGCGCTCAGAAGGCGGTATTCAAAAAACAGATTTCACCGGTTTGCATGTGGAAGATAAATTTCTATACGGTTACGGCCTGGATTACCAAGAGTTCTTACGTAATGAACCCGGCATTTATGCGGTAGAAACTTGAGCAGCCTGAGTTGATCCGCCTTTGCTGCGAAGCAGCTACGGCGAGAAATAACCCGAGGAAATGAAAACCCGGATTATCACCCGTCTTCGCTTGCGCTGCGACGAGGTTCAATCCATATACAGGCTACGATTTCAGTGCATCCGGTGGGATGTCTAAAATTCGTAAAGCACCGCCCATCACTTTAGAAAACACAGGGGCTGCGACAATACCGCCAAAATGCTCGCCTTTAGGGTCTCGAATCACCACCGCAACTACCAGGCGCGGATCTGATACAGGCGCAATACCCACAAACGATGACATGTGTTTTTTCTTGTTATAACCGTGCGCATTTGCAATGTACGCCGTACCCGTTTTACCCGCCACATGATAACCCGGCACAATCGCCAGTCGTCCGGTACCACCGGGCTGTACCACAGACGTTAACATTTGCTGCATTTCTTTGGCCACAGTGGCTTTCATGGCCTGCGCGCATTCAATCGGTTGTGTGCGCTTTAAAAACGTGATTGGGCAACGCTGACCATCGTTCGCAATCACACTGTAGGCTTGGGCAAGCTGTAATGGCGTAATCGAGATACCATAACCAAACGCCAGCGTAGCGAGCTCAAAGGGGCGCCAATTCGCACGATCATGCAAAATACCCGGGCTTTCGCCTGGAAAGCCACTTGTGGTGCGCCGACCAAAACCCACGCGTTGCAATAAGCTGATCAAATGCTCAGGAGGCAGATGTATTGTCATTTTTGCCACACCAACATTTGAAGACTTTTGCAACACTTGCCGCACAGTGATCACACCGTAATCCAAACCATCATCACGCACAGTATTACCATTAATTTTAATCCAGCCTGGATTAGTATCTATTTTCGAGTCGGGGGTATACCCGCCTATTTCCAAGGCATTCGCAATACTAAAGGCCTTCATCGTTGAGCCTGGTTCGTAAATATCCGTCACCGCGCGATTGCGATAACGATCATACGGTGGGCCATACGGTTGATTCGGATCAAAACTGGGGTAATTCACCATCGCCAAGACTTCACCAGTCTGCGGGTCCAGCACAACCACCGAGCCAGTTTTAGCCTGATATTTTTCAACTGTGTTTTTCAATTCACGAAACGCCAAGTATTGAATGCGCTGATTGATACTGAGCGTTAAATCCTGCCCGGGTTTAGCGGCTTTAACCTGATCAACTACCGCAACAATACGGTCAAGACGATCTTTTAAGACTTGTTTTTTACCCGGCACGCCCTCAAGCCAATGATTATACGCAAGCTCCAAACCCGCTTGACCTTTATCATCAATATTGGTGTAACCCATCACTTGCGAATCGACCTGGCCTGCGGGGTAATGGCGCTGATACTCACGCTCAGAATAAATACCCGGCAAGGCTAGCGCATCGATTTTTTTTGCAGCCTTTTCGGGCACATCGTGTTTAAGATACACGAAATAGCGTTTGCGATTTTTATGAAAAATTTTTGAAAGAGTCTCGACAGGAATACCGATAATCTTGCCGACCTGATAAAGATTTTTCCAAGTGACCGGAAAATCTTGCGGGTTCACCCAAATCGCATCGACTGGCACGCTCATCGCCAAAGGCTGGCCTTCTCGGTCTAAAATCATACCGCGGTAGGCGGGGATATTGACCGTGCGTAACATACGCACATCACCTTGCTTTTGCAGGAAATTTTTTTCGATGACTGTGAGATACACCATGCGCCCGAAAACGGCAAAAAACACCAAGGCTAGAATAGCGGCGATAATTAAAAATCGTCGGCGCTCGAAATGAATAGGTCGTCTAGGTCGTTGTTTGTGTCTCACGCAGAGATCATAACAATCTTGCCGGGTTTTGGCATCACCATCCCCATGTTTTTTGTCGCAAGGCTTGCCACATGCGTTTGAGAAGCCAATGACCCCTCTTTCACCAGTAATTGGCTCCATTGACTGTGAAGCGCAACGTATTCGGCTTGAGCCGTTTGCATATCACTCATTAAACGACGATTCATATCTTTAACATACACCATGGAAAAAGCTGAGGCCAACACCATGAGCGCCAAACCAAAAACCAACCACTGCATACGACTCAGTGAAAAGGATAAATAGCCTAAATTTATCGCTCGATGCTGTAAGGATTTAACATACGCGTTCATCAGAGTTTCTCCGCTATTCTCAATGTCGCGCTACGCGCGCGTGGGTTCAACTTAACTTCGGATTCGCTGGCACGAATGGCTTTGCCCACCAGCATTAAACGTTGTGTTTTTTCAATATCGGCTTCTTTGATCGGCAAGCCCGCTGGCAAGGCCTGAGGTGTCGCTTCACGTTTCATGAATTGCTTCACGATACGATCCTCCAAAGAATGAAAACTGATACAACACAAACGGCCACCCGGCTTTAAGCAATCAATGCTGTCACGTAAAACGGTTTCTAAATCATCCAGCTCGTTATTCACCGCAATACGCAAGGCTTGAAAAGTGCGTGTGGCTGGGTGTTTTTTGAACTCGCGCGTGGGGATGGTTTTTTCGACCAAATCTGCTAACGCTTTTGTCGTTTGCAGTGAATCTATATTTGCTTTAATAACATTCGCCAAACGCCTTGCAAAACGCTCTTCGCCGTAGTCTTTCAATACGCGCGCAAGCTCGGCTTCTTCAACCGCTTCAAGGTATTCTTTTGCCGTTTGGCCTGTGGTAGTGTTCATACGCATGTCTAGCGGTCCATCACGTAAAAAACTAAAGCCTCGTTCCGCCACATCGAGCTGAGGTGACGAAACCCCCAAATCCATCATGATCCCATCAACGCGGCCCAATATGCCTTCGCTGTTGGCGATCCGCTTAATCTCAGCAAACGAGCCATGGTGAATACTCACCTGAGGATCGTGCTCGTAACGCTCTTTGGCTGTGGCGATGGCCTCGGGGTCTTTATCGATCACGATTAAGCGACCATCCATAAGCCCTTCTCGCACACCGTGGCTATGCCCGCCCCGCCCAAACGTGGCATCGATATAAACACCACTGGGTGAGATCAATAGTCCGGTTAGCGTTTCATCGAGCAATACCGGCTTATGCATATCACAACGCCAAATCGTCTAATTGCGTTGGCAAGTCGTCAGCGCTTCCTCTCTCAGATAGCCAATCTTCGCGCTGACTTTGCCAAACCGCTTCATCCCAAATTTCAAACTTTTTACCTTGCCCCAATAAAATGGCCTTACGATCGATACTCGCGTAATCGCGCAATAACTGGGGTAACAGAATTCGGCCTTGGCGGTCCATTTCCACTTCCGTGGCATGACCTAATAACAAACGTTGAATACGGCGAGCTGCTTTATTGAAGCTCGGCAACGCTTCAATTTTCGCTTCGATGATTTCCCAGGTTGCCATGGGGTACAGCAATAAACAGCGACTTTCAGTTTCGATAGTGACGACTAATTGGCCACGAGCTTGATCATGAAGGCGCTCGCGGTAACGCCTGGGGATCGCCGCGCGTCCCTTCTCGTCGAGATTAATGGCGTTAATGCCGCGAAACATGTTCCTCTCCCCACATGTGCCTTCACTCGAAACGAGTCTAGCACAAATTCCCACAATTCACCAAATATCTCCACTTTTTTCTATAATTCGCCCCAAAGGCTAATACGACACTCAAAATTGACGAGATTGAGCAAAAAATCGAAAAACTTGCTAACTTAGCGAGCAAAAACTAGGCAATAGAAAGAGTGCGCAAGTATTCACCAAAAATTTGTCATTTTTGCTGAATAATTACAAAAGTGCTTTATAATGAGACACTAAAGAAAAGCGACAAGAAACGATATGCCCCCAGATAGTAACACCCCTTCAACAAGCCAAGCGCAAGAAGCAGTTGAGGCTCAAATTCCGGAGCTTAAAACCTATTTACTTGATACTCAGAAAGACTTACATATCGCACCTTGGCTTGTTGAGGCGTCCACCGCGGCCACGCTACAGGAACAATCTGAGAAGGCAAAACAGACGGGACAAAACAAGCTAAACAGCGCCCGCGGCTGGCTCGCTCGTCGACGATGCCGGCGTGAGCTTGAGACCATCGAGCAACGTTGGGCGTACGCACTGAAAGCTAAAAAAGACGAAGAAGCTAAAGCTGAAGCGCTTCAGAGCGAACAAGCGCGCTCCTCTACCGCGCGACTGCTAACGAGTGCAGAGGCAGCTTCTGATATTGCCTTTCGTGCGGGTGCTGGGGTGGATACGGCAAGTGTTCTCAAACCCTCAAGCGTTAGCCCCTTGACTGTAACAAGCGTGGGTGCTGGGTGGAACCTCATCGATATGCTGCTCGCATTTGCCGGGCTAGCCGATGACGCGACGCGTTATCGCGCGGCTAAAACTTCGCCTAAAAAACGACGCAACAACCTTGCCTTCGGTGTGGTTGGCGCTGTTGCGGGCGCAGCCCTAGGCGCTGTGACCATTGCAGGCCTTGTTGCCACTGCACCTATTTTAACCATACTCGTCCCAGGCGCATTTGCGCTAACCATGGTCGTTGCCGCAGGCCGCTCGCTGGCTAATTTAGGCCGAAGCATCCGAAAATCCACGCTTAACGGCTTATTGGCTGATCGAAAGGGTAGTGGTGAAAGATTATCCGCGCTTTATTTTAAGGATGCATTTAATATCAAATCCTCTGAAGAGAAAGTAAAACTCATCGATATTTACTTAAAAATGGACATACCGCTTGAAACGCGCGGTGATCTTGAACGACTGCGCAGACTGACCCTGCAGCACGAAATACTCACACGATACAAAACCGAGCCAGTATCGCTAACTCCTAAAGAAAAACAACTCGTCAACACCTTACTCAATCAACAACGAGGCAAAGTCGGCAAAAACGTGCTCGACAGTTTCATTAAACTTGGTTGGGCTGCTGGTTTTACCATCGCCTCTATTCCAGGCCTCATCCCTATCGGGGTGCTAGTCGCCTCTGCGGTGACCGCCTTCAAAGTGGTGACGGCCGTTGTCAGCTGGATGCACTCAAGTTATCACGATTGGTTAGCCAAACGCGCCAATGAAAAACTTGAAGGCCCTTTGAAAAACCAGGCCATAGAGAATGTTAAAGCGCGCTATGGTGATCATTGGCAAGCCTTATCGCCCAAGCAGCAACACGCCTTAATCGACAAAGCCATTATTCAAGCAGGCAAAGCATTGGTCGGCAGCACCGTGATGTCACGCATGGCACGCTGGTGGACGTCAACCTTGGCCAGCGCCTTCAAACCTGGGCCAACGTTGGCAGACAATGGCAAGCCCTTAACGCGTCGACAAAAATTTATCAACGCCATGAAGCGCGTCGGTCGCGTATTTGCATGCATACTCGCCGGCCCACTATTATTACTGGCCTTACCTGCTCTAGCCATTAAATCAGCCCACGAAAAACGAAAACAAGCATCTGAAAAACGAAAACAAGCAGCTAAAAACAGAGTAGCAACGCCGGTGTCTGAATCTAGCCAAGCAGATGAGAGCACTCCCTTGCTTGCTGATCAAGCTGGGCCTGCTTATTTAGCAACAGCAGCAACAACAGCCAGTCCAGCGAGCCCGCGGCTAGCGACAGATTCAGCAACAGCAGCAGATGAGCAACGGACAGGCGAAACAGCCGGTCCAACGCAGCCAGATTCAGCAACAGCCGCTGCGCAACAGCGAGCGCCTGGCGTTTACGATCATTCCGCCACAAGCACCTCTCCCCAACCAGCAGAAGCAGAAGCAGACGCAGGAGCAAAAGCAGACGCAGGAGCGCCTAGCCCACCACCCCCGGGTCAATCGCAATAATTTCCACTTCAAAAATAATATCATGCCCGGCCAGGGGATGATTAAAATCCACGGTGACTTGCTCACCCTCAATCGCACGTATTATGCCATTTAAAGGCTCGCCTTGCGGCTGTTCAAATTCAAAAATCACACCCACTTCAAGCTCAGCGTCACCAAAGCGATCTTTAGGTAGCGTCATCACACCGCGACCATCATGCTCACCAAACGCATCCATCGCTTTAATCAAAAAGCGCTCTTTCGCGCCCGCTTCCAAACCCTGTAAACGTTCTACCAAGGCAGGCTGCAAAGTACCATCATCCATCTTGACTGTGGCCGGAGTCTCGTAATGTTTTGAGCTATCGGCAACTGAGCCATCTTCTAAACGAAGCGTGTAGTGCATCGTCACTGTGGAGTCGAGTTTAATTTTCATACCGTTACCTTTCTTTAAAATTCCGAGCGCAAAAAAAAAATTTATTTCCTAAACGTATCCATCAATAAACAGAGCACGCCAATACAAATGGCGCTATCGGCCACATTAAACGCGGGCCAATGCCAGCCAGCCACATGCAGATCAATAAAGTCGATAACATAGCCGTAATACAAGCGGCTGATCAAATTACCGATTGCGCCAGCAATAATTAAAGCTGCACCACAGGCTGCCCACGTTTTTTTAGGCGGCATACGATACAAGCAAATCAGCAACACCACGGATACGGCAATCGCCAACAAAGAAAACAACCACTGCTGCCAACCATTAGCGCTATTGAGAAAACTGAAGGCCGCGCCACGGTTATACACCAAAGTGATATTAAGAAATGAAGTGACACGATACGGTAAGCCAAACAGCCAATGTGCTTTAATGTAGGCTTTAGAAACAATATCAAGCAGCAGTACCAATAAAGAAAGCGTAAACCAGCCTGATTTGCCTTTAGGCATAGTGACGCACCTCACCTTCACCTGCAATATTGCTCACACACCGCAAGCAAATATCAACATATGCCTCACTGAAACCCACATCTTCTGTGCGATGCCAGCAGCGCTCACATTTTTTCTCAGCGCAGGCTTCAACCGTGATCGACACCCCCTCTTCGAGCGACTCACCAGCCGCTTTTTTTAGCTCACAGCCTGAGGTGATCAACACAAAACGCAATTCGTCTTGTATACGCGACAGTTGTTTAAACACGGTATTATCCGCAACGATAGTCACTTTAGCTTCCAAACTGGAACCCACCACACCGTCTGCGCGAGCCTGTTCGATGGCTTTATTCACGCGATCGCGGACGGTTTTAATCAAGACCCACTCCGTCATATCCACTTCGTGGCTTGCCGGAATATCCGCATACCACTCAGACAAAAAAACTGACGTTGTTCGCTCACCGGGAATGTATTGCCAGATTTCTTCAGCGGTAAAACTTAACACTGGCGCTAACCAGCGCACCAAAGCTTCAAGCGCGTGGTACATCGCGGTTTGCGCAGAACGACGCGGCAGTCCCTCCGTTTTACCCGTGTATTGGCGATCTTTGATAATATCCAAATAGAAGCTACCCAAATCAATCGAACAAAATTGCATTAACGCTTTTTGCACTCTATGAAACTGATAGCTATCGTAAGCCTCGATAATTTCGGCCTGTGTTTCACGCGTTTTTTGCAACAACCAACGATCAAGCTCAACCATGTCTTTCTCATGCACAGATTGCGCAGGATCAAAATCATGCAAATTCGATAACAAGAAACGCGCCGTGTTACGAAGTCGGCGATAACTGTCCGATGTGCGATTTAAAATCTCATGCGAAACCGCCATATCAAAACGGAAATCCGTTGACGCGACCCACAAACGCAACACATCGGCACCCAATTGTTTAAATACGTCTTGCGGGTCAATGCCGTTACCTTGTGATTTTGACATTTTGTGGCCTTGCGCATCCACCGTGAAACCATGCGTTAACACGGCCTTATACGGCGCCTCGCCATGCATCGCACAAGACGTTAATAATGAAGTTTGAAACCAACCACGATGTTGGTCGCTACCTTCTAAATATAAATCTGCGGGACGTCGCAGCTCATCACGACGATCCAAAACGGCAAAATGTGACGAACCCGAATCAAACCACACATCTAAAATATCTTGCACGGCCTCGTAGTGCTCAGCATCGCAGCCTAGCCATTCATTGACATCAATGTCATACCAGGCTTGCACACCCGATTTCTCTACGAGCTTCGCCGCACGTTCCATAAGTTCTGCCGTATTGGGATGCAACTCACCCGTTTGCTTATGCGCAAACACCGCAATCGGCACACCCCAGGTACGTTGACGTGAAATACACCAATCAGGCCGACCATCAATCATGCTGGTAATACGTTTCTCACCAGATTCTGGCAACCAACGCACACCTTTAATGGCCTTAAGCGCATCCGCACGCAAGCCTTTTTTCTCCATGCTAATAAACCATTGCGGTGTCGCACGGAACAATAAGGCTGATTTATGGCGCCAACAATGCGGGTAAGAATGCGTGAGCTTGTCTTCATGCAATAACACGCCCTTTTCTCTGAGCAAATCCACAATCATCGCATTGGCTTTTAAAATATGCTGGCCGCCCAGCAAAGGCGTATCATCATAGTACACACCGTTTTCATTCACGGGGTTATTCACCGACAAACCATATTGCAAACCCACACGGTAATCATCCTCACCGTGACCGGGAGCCGTGTGCACCGCACCGGTACCCGCCTCTGTCGTGACATGTTCACCTAAAATAATCGGCACAATTTTTTCATACAAGGGATGATGAGCCTGCACATTTTCAAGCGTCTGCCCTTTGAAGCGATGCACCACTTCGTAGTGATCGATACCATAACGCTGCATAACATGGCTTAATAAATCTTCAGCGACAATCAACGCTTCATCATTAAATTCGACCAGCACATAATCCAACTCTGCGTGCACGCACACGGCTTCATTGGCAGGCAGTGTCCAAGGCGTGGTTGTCCAAATCGGAATGGACACGCGCGCTTTATCGCTTTTAGCACCGATGTTATAAAACAAAGCCTCAGGTTCAACCAAGACAAAACGCACATCAATTTGCGTGGAGGTTTTGTCTTTGTATTCCACTTCTGCTTCCGCCAGAGCAGAAGCACAATCCAAACACCAATGCACGGGTTTAAAACCGGATTGCAAATGCCCTTTTTGCACCATCACACTCAAAGCACGAATCGTGTCGGCCTCGTACTGGTAACTCATGGTTAGATACGGTTGTTGCCAATCGGCCAATACGCCCAAGCGCTCAAACGCTATTTTTTGCAGGGCAATTTGCTTATCCGCATACTCACGACACGCTAAACGAAAATCACGCGGTGAAATTTTCTGGCCCGCACGACCTTTCTTTTTCTCCACGTTAAGCTCAATCGGTAAGCCGTGACAATCCCAGCCCGGCACCAGGGGTGCATCGTACCCGCTGAGTAATTTGGATTTCACCACAAAATCTTTCAAGGCCATATTCAAAGCATGACCTAAATGAATCGCACCATTGGCGTACGGTGGGCCATGGTGCAAAATGAACTGCGGTTTGCCTTTGGCTTGATGACGTGTTTGGCGATACAAATCCATCGCCTGCCAATGCGCCAAGGTCTGTGGCTCACGTTGTGCGAGATTCGCCTTCATGGGAAACGGTGTTTGGGGTAAATTCAATGTGTCTTTATAATTACTCATGCTCTGCCTCAAAATACGCGCGCGTGTCAGCCACATCTTGCGCCATTTGTGTTTTTAATGCCTCTAAACTCTTAAAATGCTCTTCATCACGAAGCTTATGCAAAAACTCCACAATCAAATGCTTGCCATAAATATCACGATCAAAATCCAAAAGGTGCACTTCCAGCCACTCACCCTCACCTTCAACCGCAGGCCGCACACCGATACTTGCAGCGCCCATTAATGGCGACTCGGGCAAGCCATAGACACGCGTGACATAAATACCACGCAAAGGACACACCAAGCGATTCGGGGCAATATTCGCTGTAGGGCAGCCAAGCTTTCGCCCCAGTTGCTGACCCCGCACCACCTCACCTTGCATGGTGTACGCTCGGCCCAACATTGCCTTGGCTTGTGCAAAATCACCGCGTGCCAAAGCCTCGCGCACCAAGGTGCTGCTCACCCGTGCTTCATTGACAGCATGATCGTCAAACACGGCAATCTCAAAAGGTGCATGCTCTCGTAAGTAGGCGACATTCCCTTCACGGTTTGCGCCAAAATGAAAATCCCGCCCGGTCAAAAGATACTGCGTGCCTAATTTTTTCACCAAGAAGTCATCAATAAAGGCTTGCGCCGTTTGTTTGGCCATCTCCAGTGAAAAGGGTAAAACCACCACGCATTCAACGCCCAGCTTTTCAAGCTGCTCGGTCTTTTCATCCAAGGTTAACAAACGCGCTGGTGCCTTGTCCGGCAAAAAGACTTCCAAAGGCTGCGGCTCAAAGATCACCACCGTGGGCACTAGACTACGCGTTTTGGCCTCACTCACTAGATGCACAAGCAAATGTTGATGGCCTAAATGCAGGCCATCGAAATTACCCACCGTCACAGCCGTGTTTTTGCTTATGATTTGATCGATTTTAGTGCAAACCTGCATGACTCAACGCGCCCAGTCAAAAGGCGACAGTATACCGCCAAGCCCACAAGCCCGCAATTTATGCGACTAAAAATTCCAACCTCGGCTCGTTACCTGATTAAAAAGCTAGCGGGGTTGACTTGAAGTCGATCCAAGCCTAAAATTAGTCCAACTTCTGTGTTACTCAACACTCTCAGCGAACCACCAGCAGACGCTTAAATCCATTTATCAGCTTTTTTACAACTCACTGTTTTTGTCGAAAAAACCACTGAAGTCATCAACACCATCTAGAATAAACAATAATGAGGTCCGTTTATGAAAACACTGCAAACCCTATTACTCTCGACTTTGATACTCGCTTCTTTGACGACAGCAAGCTTTGCCAGCCCTCTACACACAGCCTACCTGGTTGCACCTTTACCCAGCTACCAGACAGATCACTGGGAAGTTTCTATACCCGGATGGTACTTGCATAATCAACATCTACAAGCAGGCAATATCCAAAACATCAGCATGCTTTACAAACCCGACAGTGGCATAGTCATCATCAGTATTTTTATCGCCGGCGTCACCACAGGCGATAATCTCACAGAAATCGGCCAAGTGGGTAAAATTCATAATTTGGAAATGCCAAGCAACGCCTGGCAGCAAGATAGCGACGGTAATTACGTCTGCAAAGCCAGTGCTGCCCAAGGCTTAACGAATTTTTGCCCACTACCGAGCAATTAATCAAACAGCATCGTCAAAGGGAAAGCAAACACGGGCGATCATCCCGGAAAATTTCAACCCAGGCTGCGCAAGACAATCACTGCACAACTGCATACGGATAATACTTCGCTTCCCAACGCACCACACGAATCGCGTGATCCACATCACACGCATCTGCCTCGCCATCTTTGATGGCTTGCTCAGCCACGGCTTTGGCAATGTGCAAACTCACATCACGCGCATCGTTAATGTCCGGCAAGACCGGGGCCGATTTGTCTTTTCTCGCCGGCGATAATTCACTTAAGGCTTGGCAAGCCGCCCAAATCATATTATCAGTCATGTGTTTGGCTTTCACCGCGATAGCGCCCAAACCTAAGCCTGGAAAGACAAAAGCATTATTGCTTTGTGAAATACGAATGAGGCGATCACCCATTTTAACAGCGTCGAACGGGCTGCCGGTGGCCACAATGGCTTTCCCATCGCATAACTCGAGTATGCGTTTAGGCTCGGCCTCTGACAAGGGTGTGGGATTTGAGAGTGGGAAAATAATCGGGTGAGCATTGTTCGCCGCCATGGCGTTAATCACATCATCACTGAATGCGCCGTGCACGCCCGATGCGCCAATCAAAATGGTCGCCTTAGAGTGCTGCACCGCTTCCAGTAAGCTAATTGACTGCCAGTTGCTCACACCCCAAGCCTCCACCTCTTGACGAGATTTTGCGTACGGGGCCTGGAAATCTTGTATATCGTCCATGCCGTCAACCAACAAACCCGGACGATCGATCAAATAAATTCGCGCCCTGGCCTCTTCTTCCGACAAACCCTCACGCATCATCGCCGCACAGTATTGATCAGCAATACCGCAACCGGCTGTTCCCGCGCCAAAAAACACAATGCGCTGATCTGCCATCACCTCGCCTTTGGCCAATATCGCTGACAAACCACAGGCCAAGGCCGTCGCACCTGTACCCTGCATATCATCGTTAAAGGTGAGTAAATGCGGGCGCCAGCGCTCCAAGTTCTTGCGTGCATTACTGCGACCGAAATCTTCCCAGTGCAAATACACCTTAGGAAATTTTTTCATCACCGCTTTCACAAAACTGTCGATAAAATCATCATAAGCCTTACCCGTGATACGTTTTTGGCGCAAGCCCAAATACATCGGATCATCTAAAAGCTTCTGATTATTCGTGCCCACATCCAGCTGAATGGGCAACACGCGGTGCGGATTAATGCCTGCGCAAAGCGTATACACCATAAGCTTACCAATCGCGATATCCATACCCCCTATGCCCTGATCACCAATGCCGAGCACGCCCTCACCGTCAGTCACTAAAATCAAATCAATTTCAGGGTTCACGCGATTATCGAGCATCTCTTCAATGCGATCTTTATTTTCGCAACTGATAAACAAACCACGAGGCACTCGCATCTCTAGGCTAAATTTTTCAACCGCTTCACCAATCGTTGGCGTATAAACAATCGGCAGCATTTCTTCTAGGTGCTGGCCGACCAAAGCATAGAACAAGGTTTCATTTTTTTCGTGAACCTGATTGAGATAAATATTTTTAGCCAAATCCGTTTTGATTTCTGAAAATTGCTGATAATGACGATCCACCTGCTCTTGCAAGGTTTCGACAGCATCCGGCAACTTACCCAACAAACCCAAGGCTTCACGCTCTTTTAAGGTAAAAGCATTACCCTTATTCAGCTTAGGCGCGGATAACAAACGCTTACCCACCATATCCTTGTGAAGCTCAACATGCGTAATATCACCCGCATCATTACGAATCAAATTAAACTGCAACATAAATCCTCCGTGATTCTAAAGTGTATCCTGTAAATTCAAACAACCCACCCCGGCTTTACGCAAGCTTAATAGCCTGCCTGCGCCAACTGATCAAGCTGCTTGCTCGCCACACGAGCAGCCGGCGTATCCGGATATTGCTTAATCAATGTGTTAAAGGTTTTCTTCGCGCTCACATAATCCTGATTACTCATGGCCAGCATGCCGAGTTTGAGCATAGCGTCTTGCACCTTGCCCGATTTCGGGTAGTTGCTCACCACAGTCGTGAAAGCATCATTGGCTTTTTGATTATCGCCAGAAATCATATACAACTCGCCCAACCAGTAATAAGCGTTCGCAGCATACTGACCTGCTGGGTATTGCGACAAATAAGCATTCATACCTTTAATAGCGGCTGAGTAGTTTTTACTGTCGATTTGAGCTTTTGCCGCTTCGTAAAGCTGCGCCTCTTTACTGGCAGGTGCAGAAGCTTTCGTTGAATCACCGGCATTGGCGGTTTGCGAAGGCGCAGCAGCGCTCGAGCTTGCGGCAGCTTTATTAGCAGCCACCATTTGTTGCTCTTCGTTATGTGACAAGGCCGGACTCATCATCTGACTGATGGAGCTGCTCAAGCCCTCATCAACAGACTCGTTTGTGCTTGTGGGAGTATTTAAGGCCGCCGTGTCGGAACTCACTTGCTCACTCGACAAACTTGGCAAAGTTTTACCTGTCAGAGACTGCACTGCAGTTTGCAAGGCTTGGATTTCATGCCCCTGCATTTCGACCATGCCGCGAAGGTCTTGTACACTTTGAGACAACTGCGCAATTTGTTGCGGCAAGTTCATTTGTATCAAGTTCTCGGCTTGCTGTTGTAAAACGCTCGATGTCACAGCTGAATGATTGCTAGCCGATACTGACGAAACCGGCGCATCCGCCAAAGCTAATACGGGCAACATGGCCACAATCAAGACCAACACTTTTCTCATAAGAGACTCCAGAAAAATAACCACTGATCGAACTTTAGCGTGAAGCGCTTAAAAGCACAACCTCGCAGCCCGTCACAGGCTGATCGGGCATGCTGTAGCTGCCGCCAAAACTCTCAAGTTTGATACGCGACATTTCCACACCCTGCACCGCCAAATTATTGGCAACCGCTTGCGCACGTTGATACGACTGAGCCACATTCACCGCCTCACTACCGTCCGCAGGCGTAATGCTTTGAAGCACAATCGGTGATTTATCGCCCAAAAGATCTTGTGCAATCGTGCTTAGCTGCTGATTCGCCGCTTTCGATAACAACACGGTCTGGCATGAAAAAGGAATAATGGCTTTGACATGGTAATTCCACTGCCCTGACTTCGGCGCGGGCAAGCTCGCGGCTGCCGGCTCATTCGGGTTTTGACTTCGAGAACACGCCGCAAGTAACACAGCCGTGAGCACGATAAAAAGACAACGCATGATGACTCTCCTCATGACCAAGACCACACAGGGTAACGCAAATCACCATCCAGCGCAGGTAGCAGCACTTGATGCGCGCTGTCTAAGCTGGTTAGCACCAAACGACGCTGTCCGTTGATCATTCGACCATACACCATCATGTGAGCATTCGGCGATAACGTGCCCGGAAAGATTTGACCCTTGGCGCTTACCGATTCTGACTCACCACCTTTAAACCGCATGATTTGGTAATCACTGCCGTTTCTTTGCAAATAAACCAAAGTGCCCGCACGATAATCCGGCGCCATGGTGGCATCGCCATCAAAACTGACACGCGAAAAGGCCTGTGTCGCACTGTTGCAACGATACACTTGCGGCGAACCACCTGACGTAGAGGTCAGATAAAACGATTGCGCATTCAAAGGCACCGCCGATGTTTTGACTGACAAACCTTGAGTCACAGCTGCCAAGGCACCAGAGGCAAGGTTTAAAGCATAAATATTCACACCAGCCTCTCTGGCCAAGCTCATATACACAGTCTTACCATCGGCACTAAAACGCGGCGCAATATTCACCCCGGGAAACTGCGTAAGTACACGTAAACTTTTATTTTTCAAATCATCCAAATACACCGCCGAGCGGCCTAAGTTATAAGCCACAAATACGAGACTAGAGCCATCAGGGGACCAGGCCGGTGTTAAAATCGGTTCTGGCGAAGTGTAAACAATGCTAGCATTCTGCCCATCATAGTCTGATACCATCAATTGAAACTGCACTCGATTGCCATCCAAGTGTTTGACTGAAACAAAGGCCAAGCGCGACAAAAACGGTCCCTTTTCGCCTAAAAGTTTTTGATAGATTTGGTTGCTAATACGATGTGCGGTAGTGCGCAAGTCAGCCTGCGAAACTAAAAACTGACCTTCTGCCAAGACGGTACCGCTATCCACACCAAAAGCCGCTTGGTTATCTTGGGCTTTCTCACTTGGATTTGTGTACGCCGCCGTTAAGACATACTCCACCTGATACTGATTATTACCCTGCGCACTGACTTGGCCGCGCAACACGGCATTCACTTTTTCTTGCTGCCAAAATATATCTGTGGCCGGGGCTTTGCCATCAACACGCATCACATCAAACTGGCCAGAGTTTTCTAAATCATCAGCAATAATACTGGAAAGATCGCCAGTTTTAACCGAACCTTGTGCAACAAAATGTTCAACACCAATCGGCAAAGCGCCATGCACCCCTTTAGTGACTTGCAAACTCACATCAGCCAGCGCGACCACTGGCAAGCAACACAATAGCACAATCCAATAACGCTTCATGCGCCCACCACCCCTTCAGGCTTTAATGTAATGGTTATGGTTCGAAATTCTTTCAACAGAATCGGCGATGATGGGACAGGCAAAGGCGAAGCCTTTAACACGGCTGTCACGGCTGAGCGATCCAACACCGGGTCACCGCTGGATTGCATCACCTTCACCGATTGAACTTTACCATAAGGATCCAGCGTTAAGGCCAGTGTACAGCTCATGGTTTTTTTCGCATTCGGTGGCAATAACCACTGACGTTCTATGGCATTTTCGATCAAGGTTTTAAACTTCGCGATTTGGTTATCAAACTTTTGCTGTTCTAAGGCGCGTTTTTTCGCCTGCTCTTCATACAACTTGGCCTCAAGTTTTGCACGCTCTGCCTGACTCAAGGATTGTTTCAACTGCGCCTGTGTTTCACTGAGCTCTTGCTCGACCAAAGCTTTGTTTTTCGACAGCGCTGCACTTTGAGATTTTAGCGTATTCAGTGCACTTTCCGCTTTTTGCTTAAGCAAGGCCAGGCGTGCCAAATTCGCATTAGCCTGGGCTTGTTGCTCTTTGGTTTTACTCAAGGTACTTTTCGCTTGTTGCGCCTGCTGTTGCAGCTGATTTTTCCAATCAAGTTGGGCTTGCTTCTCAGCTTGACGCTGCGCTTTAATCGCATGAATCTGTTGTTCCACATCCGCTTGATTCACCGCCACGGCCTGCACAATTTTAGGCTCAGCTTCAAGCTGTTGCTTTTTTTGCGACTGATGTTGATACAGCACACCGGCCGCACCACCTAACAATAAAAGAATCACAACCGCGTTAACAATTAACGACAAGATCAATGAAAAACCGGTTTTGCGTTTACGTGCTTGGAACATCATCAGGTGTCCTTGTTAGCAAACCCACTGATGGTGCACCCGCTTTTTGCAGGAGGGCCATCGCTTCCACCACCTTGCCATAGCTGACGGACTGATCGCCTTTAACAAACACCGGTCGAGGCGTATTTTGTTCTCGATCTACCGCTAACTCTGCCGCCACCAGATTCACCAGATTTTCCGCAGAAATTGGCGTTGTTGGCGTGGGCGACACATTCACATAAAAATGCCCCACGCGATCAACGGAGACCACGATTGGCACATGCTGTTTCAAAGGAATCACCTTGGCTTTTGCATTGGGTAAGTTGACATGAATGCCTTGTGTCATCAGTGGCGCGGTGATCATAAAAATCACGAGCAAGACCAACATCACATCGATGTAGGGCACCACATTGATTTGTGACATGAACCGTCGCGTGCGACGATTACGCCTCATGTTCGACCGCATCGCTCTTCTCACCTTGCGTTTGTTTACGCGTTAATAAACTGACAAATTCATCTTGAAAAATATCAAAGCGGTGAACAATTTGATCGACCATGGCCGCGTAGCGATTATAAAACACGACAGCAGGAATCGCTGCGAACAAGCCGAGTGCTGTGGCAATCAACGCTTCAGAAATGCCGGGCGCTACCATCGAAATCGTGACTTGCTCTGCACCGCCCAAAGAATGAAAAGACATCATAATGCCCCAGACCGTACCGAACAAACCAATATAAGGACTGACTGAACCAATGGTCGCCAACATCGGCAAGTTTGCCTCTAGCTCTTCTTCTTCATAGCTTGCGTGCACACGCATCATGCGCATCACACAGTCCATTTTTTCCGCATGCGACAAATTTTCATGCTCGATACGTTGCCACTCTTTAAAACCTTCACGAAAGATCAACGCAAGGGCTTGCGTTTTTTTCGGTTTTTTATCGATGAGCGCCAAGAGATCATCGAAATTAGCTTGCTTTAAAATTTGACGCTCGAAACGGCGGTTCGCACGTTTAGCGCGACCCAGCGCAAACCAGCGCTGAAAAATAATCGTCCACGAAATAATCGATGCGACGACCAAAATCAACAAAACCAACTGAACCACTAAGCTCGATGTATTTAAATAATGGGAAAACGGTTGCTGCCAAGTCACGATAACCCCCTGCTTCGGCTATTGCAAAACAGTATCACCGAGGCTTCGTAAAATCAAACGGAGAATGAGGCATAAAAACAGCCTAGCCGCTGTGTTTGAGCGTTAGCCTTTCAAGGCTGTGTGGGCAGAAAGCCGAACCCAGAGCCGCCAGGGATGGCTTTACGGCGTCCTTGAAAGGCTAATGCTTAAATACAAAAAGGATAGGCGGCATTCAGAAAAAGTAGTGAACCCGTATTATCGAACTTATACCCTAAAGCAACTCGGCTCCGCGCTTAGGCGCATCCAAGCCCAAATGCGCGTAGGCGCGCGCGGTGACCACACGCCCTCTTGGAGTGCGCATCATAAAACCTTGCTGAATCAAATACGGCTCGATCACATCCTCGATGGTGCCGCGCTCTTCACCAATAGCCGCCGCCATACTCTCGACGCCCACGGGGCCGCCGTCGAATTTATGGATCACGGCTTCCAAGATCTTGCGATCCATCACATCAAAACCTTCCTGGTCAACCTTGAGCATATCCAAGGCCGCTTTAGCCACTGCCTCACAGACTTCGCCATTGGCTTTGACTTCCGCGTAATCACGCACACGGCGCAGTAAGCGATTAGCGATGCGCGGTGTGCCGCGCGAACGACGTGCCACTTCGTGCGCACCACCTTCATCCATGGTCATCTTCAATAAATGCGCCGAGCGTTTGACGATATCCGCCAAATCGCTCGCTGAATAAAATTCCAAGCGGTGCACGATACCAAAGCGATCGCGCAAAGGTGACGTTAAGTTGCCCGCTTTTGTGGTTGCGCCCACCAAGGTGAATGAAGGCAGCTCAAGTTTGATCGAACGCGCCGCAGGCCCCTCGCCGATCATGATATCCAACTGACAATCTTCCATGGCAGGGTATAAAATCTCTTCGATCACGGGGCTTAAGCGGTGAATTTCGTCGATAAATAAAACATCACCTTTTTCCAAATTGGTCAAAAGCGCGGCCAAGTCGCCAGCTTTTTCAAGCACCGGCCCAGATGTTTGGCGAAGGCTCACCCCCATTTCATACGCGATAATATGTGCGAGCGTGGTTTTGCCCAAACCCGGCGGGCCAAAAATCAAAACATGGTCTAAGGAGTCGCCGCGCTTTCTCGCCGCCTCGATAAAAATACCGAGCTGCTCGGCCACCTCAGGCTGGCCGCGGTAATCGCATAAGCGCTTGGGCCGAATGGCGCGATCCACCACTTCGTCGTCTGGGCTAAGCTCGGCTGTGATAAGTCGGTCTGATTCAATCATAAAAAATCCGCTAAACTTGAGCTAGTTTAGCGGATTTTGTGTTAATCGCCAATGGCGCTCAGTTGCAATAACGATAGGATTTAAAAAGCGTTAGGGTTCCAACCTGGATCAATAAACAATACTGGGTGCTGATACGTACCGGGTTGAATACGGCCCTTACCGATCATCTTAACATTGTATTGGAGGCTATGATTCACCTTGTCAAATTTTGGCTGACTCAAACGGACAACGTCTTGCGTGATCTGATTACGATTATCAAAGTACACAAAGCTCGCGTTCGGATGATCTTTTGCAAAGCTATCTTCACCCTTAGACCAATTTGCCATGAATTTTTCAATCGTGATCGCACCGGTAAAATGCTTAGGTCTATCACTAAAATACGTCACTTCATCTCGGGTCAGGCCCGTCATTAAAATCGTGTAATCACAGTGCTTGCGAGCACAAGGCTTCACCGTCACTTGCTGGCCAATCTGCGTGAACAAATAGCTGGTCTTTGCCTGCAGTGCCGGCACCAATAAGCAACCCGACGTCAGTAATATTGCCGATAGTTTTTTTAACATGATCCACTCCCCCCTTGGTTGTTTTGAACAATTTTAACACAACGCCAGGCAAAAGATAGCTCGCCACCTCTAAACTATATTCGGCGCCCCATAAGTATCAGTATCAGCATCAGCATGAGTGGCTCCAGCGTCGGCAAGCGCTTGTTCCGGTCTGGATCGCCCGAAACACCGTGCCCAGCAAGGTTCTGACAGCTTAAGCATTCTCTTCTCAGCCAGTCCTCCACACTTTGTTCCTTCTGCAACACCGGTGTGAATACCCGCTGAAATGAAAGGCCCTAACACCTCAAACAACACTAAAAGCGCATAACCCGGCAAATCGGCAGCATAAAGCACGCCCACCATGATGAGACTAATCAGGGTGTCGACGCCATAGTGAACCCCCAGTCTCACACCAAAACGCTGGCACCCCGTGCGAATGCGCCCTTGGCGCTCTGCTCTGCTAGCACGATCATCAGCCTTGCCCGCTCTATTAGTTTGAATCAAGATCTCTGCACTCTGCCGATCTATAATACCTTCTTTCATACGAAGCAGATCGTACTGCTCTAAAGCAGGATGCCTCGGGGCGCTGATAACAGGCTCGTCACCGGAAGCTTGTGGAGGCACAAAGCTTACGCAATGAGACAGGCCTCTTTCAAAAACACCAGACAAACTCGCCGTTTGAGTGGGCAACAAGCTCATCATTAATATTAAATATCTCTGCTTAAATGTGTCTGACTTGGGGCTATTTTGTAAAAGATGAGCCACCATAGCATGAGCAACGTAAGCCTCTCCGCTCGGCTCAAACTTATTCAATCGGGCCAGCGTCTTGAAGGTGCCTCGCAAAATAAAGCGGGCAGCATCAGCATCGCCACCAAGCTTTTCCGTTAAAGCCTGATTCAACACAGGCCACACGATTAAATTCACAAACAAGACCATCACCGTTTGAGGCGAATATTTAAAAAAGCCTGCACCAAGCACGCCATCCAAACCCCCAGAGAGTGCTTTTAAAAACTTTTTCTGCGTTAAAACAGAATTAAATACCTCAACGACAAGCTCAGCCACTGTTTCGGGATCGATAATATACGTTTGATGGTTTGAAGAGAGAGCCTCTTTAAGGCTTTTTTCGTACTTAGATACAATTGCCTTAAGCGACGAAGATAAAGATTTCAGCTCGTTCTCATAAGTTTCTTCGCCAACCCTGCAAGCGAGAAGATACGAAAAACCATCCAAAGATTGCAGAAACATTGGGCTGTCACACTCATTGAATGCCATATCACGCAATTGAGCATCGATAACCGTATTCATGTCACGCCACTGTGGATTGGCGCGACACAATTCGATAAAAAGCCACGCCTCATCCCGATCTTTCGCTGCACAGTGTGTATGGCGAAAATACGCAGTAAACTCATTGATGGAAAGGCGAGCTGGCGTATGAAATAAACCAAAGAGCTCATCAAGAAGTTTTCGAGGCCTGCTAAGCCGCTCAGCTTTATTTTGAGCCGCCCCATCTGAAACTGAAAGTGTTCGAATATCATCCGAAGCGCTCTGCTTGCTAAGCGCTTTAGCAAGTGGTAAGGCAAACTCTTCAAAGACGATCAGCAATAATGCACGACGCAAACTGTCTGAATGATTGGCAGCCTCAATCGCTTCGATAATTTCAGCAGCACGGGCCAACGGCTCCTTAAGCTGATGGGTGCTTTGTATCAAAGAAGTAAAAACCTTACATTGACGCAACGCTTTGAGTAAAACAGGGTTGAATGCAAACTCTCGACGAACTTCAGATTTTATTATTGAAGCATCGGGCTGATCTAATAAATAGTAAAGCTTTTCTGGGCTCATTAATTCAAGAAGAACACGAAGATACTCGGCATTGTCAAAAGAACGGTTATGGCTTCGACGAGAAGACATTTGAAAAAACGCATACTCTGGCGCAGGCTCGTCAGGAAATTTTGATGCCCGAAATTTTTCATCCGAAGGGTTATATTCTACCGTGTCATCGACCAATAACACGCGCGAATCGGGATAGAGCGCTTTAATCGCTCTGATGATATCAAGCTTACCATGATCCCGAACACCGTTAGCATCATCTGATTGAAACTGCGGCCTTGATTTTAAAATAGCCTCATATCGTTTCGCAACTTGAGCTGCAGTGCGGCAAAGTTCAGACGCAAGCCTTTCTGGAAAAAAATGCCGATAAAAAGCCAACTGATCGTCATACATGAACCTCGAGTCAGCCTCGCTATGCTCCACCTTATTAGAAGCACACACAACAACGATACCCGCCATCTTGGCCAACTGTATAAACGCCGTGATCTGATACCTATTAGGGCAGTACATATCAGATGGGATAAGCTCATCATGATCGTCATGATTCCTATCTGGATAGCGTGTCGTTAAAAGCACATCATCCACGTTGAAACGCGCCCGTTCAAGACGCTCTCTCAGAGTCGTCGGCAACGCATCTGGGATACCGGTCGTCAGGGTGCAGTCAGTATCTAAGGCTATCACTACGTTCACACTCGGTGGCACGCTCATTTTTTCGTACATATCCGCCCCTTCATTATTCTTTAATAATGAGATCTTAAACCATGCCCCTTAAGGAATTATTACCGAAATCAGAAAAAATTATTCTTTTGGCGCAGGCTCAGTGTGAACTTCCAAGGTTTGCGTGGGGAATGCAAACTCAGCACCGTGGCGCTTGACCAATTCACCCAGGCGCATATAAATATCCTGCTGAATTCTGACGAAATCTGCGCCGGAGGTTGTCGTCGAATACGCCGTAATATTGATATCCACAGAAGATTGAGAAAATGCGCTAAAATACGCACGCGGAGTTTGTTTATTCAAATCAATCGAAGGGTAACCGGCTAACATTTTTTCCACATCCGCTGCGATCAAAGGCAGCTTATCAATGTCTTGATACCGCAAGGTCAGGTTAAGATTTAAGTAGCGGTGGCTCATACGGGTTTTATTGATCACTGCAGAAGTTGAGAAAAAAGAATTCGGCACGAACATTGGCTGAGTACTCAAGGTAATCAAGTGGGTTGATCGAAAACCGATATTGGCCACGGTGCCTTCGATTTTTTTGTTATCAAGCACGATATAATCCCCCACAGAAAAGGGGCGCTCAAAATACAACATCAAACCACCGAAGAAGTTACCCAACGTGTCTTTAGCTGCAAAACTTAAGACCAATGCACCGACGCCACCCAAGGTCAAAACGTCCGAAAAAGGCACTCCCACTAACTTTAAAATCCCCAAAATAACAGCAAAGAAGATGACTATTCTAAAAATACGATTCAGCGCAAAGGCTGAAGCCTTATCAAGCACATGCGCACGGTCAGGATTCAAAATGTGCGCTTCCATGTCTCGCGTGAAGCGATACATAAACCAGATAATCGCAACCACAGCACTTAAGTCGCGCAAAAAAATGGTGTATTTATGGACCAAAATGTGGGGGAAATACGCAGCCAGGACATCCAAACAATAGGTCAAGCCAAACGCCAAAACAAGGAGCTGCAGCGGCCTATTGAAGGAATAAATAATAATTTCATCCCAAACCCTTTTAGAGCGCTCAAATTTTCGAAACAGCACACCAAACACAGCGACTTGAGTCAGCAGCAAGGTACTGGTTAATACCAGGATGATAACCACCTCAACCAAGGATCGCGTGAGCATAGGCTCAGCATCGAGCCATGCGATTTTCTGTGAGATTGCAGAGGCTAAAAGGTACATGATACCCCCCTTAAAAAACCTTAAAAAAGAGTATCAAGTGCGCCGAAGGCCGGCAAGCCCTATGTGTGATCAGGCACAGTCATGGTAAACGCCTTGGGCACATCTAAAGTCTGGGTTGGGAAGGCAAAATCCGCACCATGGCGGGTCACAATGTCTATCATTTTCAGGTAAATCTCTTGCTGGAGCAGACCAAACTCGACGGAGTCAGTGGTTTTAGAAAACGCCGCCACGCGTATATTGATCGAAGAATCGCCAAATTCGTTAAAGAAGACCTGTACCGCTTGCTTGGGGTCAATGCCATGGTGATTGCGAATATACTCATACACCTCATCACGAATCGCCGGGATTTTATCGGCATCTTGATAGCGCAGTGTCAACGCGGTGACCATACGGCGATTGGCCATGCGCGTACAGTTCATGACAGACGAAGTGGTAAACACTGAATTCGGCACAAAAATTGGGCGTTTATCGAAATTAATAATACGCGTTGAGCGCCAGCCGATGCCATCAACCACACCCTCAATATTCTTATCGATGATTAAAATCCAATCACCCATAGCGAAGGGATGCTCGATATACAGCATCAAACCACCAAACACATTGGCCAAACTGTCTTTGGCCGCAAAACTAAACGCCAACGCACCCGCACCACCAAACGCGAGCAAGGCTGAAAACGGTACGCCGACCAATTGCATAATCGCAATGGCACCAATAAAAAAAGCTGCGATGCGAAACAGGCGATTAACTGCAAAGGCAGTAGCCTTATCCACTTTTTTATGGCGCGAGGGGTCTAAGATATTACACTCCAAGCCTTTGCCAAACCGCAACGCCGCCCAAAGCACGGTAAATATCACGATGATTTTTCGGATAAAATTTGTGAAGGCTAAAAAAGATACGCTCGTGAAACTCGCGTCGAATACATCAATGCAGTAACACAAGCCCACCACGAGAATCAGTAATTGCAAAGGCCTATGCAGGGCTTTAAGCAACACATCATCCCACAAACGCGAGGTGGCCAAAGAGCGTGACAGTAATCGACGATAAATAAGCAACTCAAGTGCACAAGCAACCATGACAATGACTAAGATGATCAACACCTCAACCAGAGACCTGACGATCACAGGTTGAGTTTGTAACCAAACGATTTTTTGTGTTGCCGATTGCAACGCGGCTTGCGCCATGCCCTACCTCACTTATTCATCGATAAACTGAGCGTAACGAAAAGACTTAGGGAAAACAAGCCCAAGCCAGCGGATCGCTTGCCTGGACACAGTGTTTAGACGATGTTGTTTCAAGGCTGTGTGAGGCAGGATGCCGAACCCAGAGCCCCCAGGGATGGGTTTACGGCGTCCTTGAAATAAGATTGTCTAAACACAAAAGGACAGGCTTGTTTACAGCAATTTATTCACGCGCTTCACAAAACTCGCCGGGTCTTTGAGCTGCCCGCCTTCAGCCAGCACCGACTGATCGAATAAAATGTGCGCCAAATCCGCAAATCGCGCATCATCCGCCTCATCACGCAAACGCTTGATCAAGGCATGCCCAGGGTTCAGCTCTAAAATCGGCTTCACCTCTGGCATGGCCTGGCCCATTGCAGCCATAATGCGTTGCATATTGGCATTCATATCGTTTTCATCGGCCACCACACACGCTGGTGAATCCGTGAGGCGGTGCGTTAAGCGCACCTCTTTCACCGCCTCGCCCAACACTTCTTTGGCTTGTTTCAAGGTCGATTCATAGGTTTTTTCCGCTTCTTTCTGCTGTTCCTTGGTTTCTTTGTCATCCATATCGCCCAAATCCAAATCACCACGCGCCACAGAGTGCAAAGACTTACCTTCAAATTCCATTAAGTGAGAGACCAACCATTCATCCACAGGCTCTGACAACAACAAGACTTCAATGCCTTTTTTACGGAAAATTTCCAAGTGCGGTGAATGCTGCGCAGCCTGAAAGCTCTCAGCACTCACGTAGTAAATTTTCGTTTGAGATTCTGGCATGCGTGCCACATAATCTTCCAACGAGACGGTTTGTTTTTCGCTGTCAGTGTGTGTGGTGGCAAAACGCAACAATTTAGCGATACGCTCACGGTTAGTGAAATCTTCAGCCGGTCCCTCCTTCAACACTTTGCCAAACACTTGCCAGCATTCGTCATATTTTTGAGGCTCATTTTTCGCCATTTTCTCGAGCATATCCAACACACGTTTCGTGAGCGCAGCCTTGATTGACTCCACCGTGCGATCCGATTGCAAAATCTCACGCGAGATATTCAACGGTAAATCATTGGAATCAATAATGCCCTTCACAAAACGTAAATACATCGGCATAAATTGCTCGGCATTATCCATGATAAACACGCGCTGCACATACAACTTCAAGCCACGCGCTTGCTCACGTTGATACAAATCAAACGGCGCACGTTTAGGCACATACAACAAGCTGGTGTATTCAAGCTTACCCTCGACTTTATTGTGCGACCACGCCAGTGGGCCCTCAAAATCGTGTGAAATATGCTTATAGAGCTCTTCGTACTCATCATCTTTGATATCAGACTTTGGCATCATCCACAGTGCGGTAGCGCGGTTAACCTGCTCCCACTCAACGGCTTTCTCTTTTTTCTTATCTTTCTTATCCTCATCATCAGCATTTTCAGCAGATTTTTCCATCATGATCGGCAGCGTGATGTGATCCGAGTACTTTTTCACGATAGAACGCAGACGGTACTCATCCAAAAAGTCTTCACTGTCTTTATTCAAATGCAAGGTAATGGCCGTACCGCGCGTATCACAAGCCACATTTTCCAGCGTATAACCTTCTTTACCATCAGAAACCCATTTCACACCGTGCTCAGACGTTAAACCCGCGCGACGCGTGATTACTTCAACCTTATCAGCGACAACAAAAGCCGAATAGAAGCCCACACCAAACTGGCCGATCAACTGAGAGTCAACTTTATCTTTCGACGCTGCCAACTGATCCAAAAAAGCTTTGGTGCCTGATTTGGCAATCGTGCCCAAATTTTCAATAACTTCTTCACGGCTCATACCGATACCGTTATCGCGTATCGTCAAGGTTTTCGCGTCTTTGTCTAGTGTTAGCCAAATTTTGAGCTCACCATCACCCTCAAACAGTGCCGGATCTTCTAAAGCCAAGTAGCGCAATTTATCCGCCGCATCCGAGGCATTGGAAACCAACTCCCTTAAGAAAATCTCTGAGTTGGAATATAAAGACTTGGCCACCAAGTCCAGCAGACGGCTGACTTCAGCCTGAAAACCTAAATGTTCTTTTTGGGCGTCTACGCTCATGATGTAACTCCTACTGTTGTGCTTGCTATTCAAGATGGGGATGAATTGTGACTTTTCAAGGGGATAAGCAAAGACTGCGCCCCCTAATTTTCGCTTTTTGAGTGTATTGAGTTTAGGTAACGTCCCTGACGTTGCCTAAATCAACCGTAGCGGTTTATGCTTTAAGGTCTAAAGGGCAAATTTTAGGCGTATTTTCATGGATCTCCCAGCGATCACCACGCAACAGCATCTGTGTGCGTTGTGATTGAGCAAAGCCAGACACGTTCAAGGTGAAAATATCCCAAGCATAAGGCTTTAGAAGCACCACACCGTGACAAGGAAACACTTCATCCACATCATACGATGCCGCCTCATCACCCAGAAACTCTTGCCACAACAAGTTACCGCAATGCGGGAGCCATGGGCAACGATTTCAGAGGGCGCCCCGCGACGCCCCCAGACTAATACCAAAACTTCAAGGTTGAAAAGCAGCCGTACTCTCGCCAGCTGGCTCAGTAGAGCCGCGCGCGGACTGGGAGTACCCGGCGATCTCACCAAGCAATTGACGAGTTGAATCATCAACGTCATCACCCAAAGCTTGAGCAGCTAAGCAAAAATTCAACATTAACTTACGCTTACCATTCCTTTCGTTTACACTGTTATGCAGAAGAGCAATTACCGCGCAAGCTTCCACACAACCATGATAGTACTCAACTCGCTCATGACGTTTCGAAATAAACCTATCACAAGACATTGCGCAGCTAAGCAGCTGCTCGGCAAATTTCAATTTTTCAGCGGTTGACGCGGAAAAATGCATCAGCTTGCTATACATATTTAACAAGCTCAAAAACAGATCAGACTGACTATCGATACCCAACCCCATTCCAAGAAAAATAGCCTTCTGATAAAAGCGGGCCGCCACCCTTAAAGAATCACTACTGCCAGCAGTGGTATTTCCATCAAACAATTGCTCTCGTTGGTCCGCAAACGATTCAAACCTTTTGACTTGCCCAAGAAGCTCGTCCCTTACAGAAACCAGGTCATCACGTAACTGCCTTTCGCACAAATCGCCCTCATCGAGCTTGGAGATAAACTCATTCGCTTCCTTGAAATATTTTTTTAGCGAAACTTTTCGAAAAATATCTAAAAAAGTGCTAAACATACCTTGATTCGTGGTCTCAGAGAGCTTAAATAATTCGCAAAAGGTAATCAGTACCTCGTTAAGAAAAAAACCTTTTGATAATTGCTTCTCAGAAGAAATTTCTTCAAAAATGGCATGATATGTAGTAATGGCTAAACGGAAATTAGCCACACGATCCTCGAGCCGAGCCACTTCCTCCAAACCTTCATTAAAATCGCGATCAGCCCTATTCCAATCTGAACGCTGACCAGAAGAGAGTTCTGATGCTACGAAATCATGGAATCTATTTTTGGGGGGCATAGCTTTGTACCTCTTATTTTTTTGGGATCGTATCACCCTTAGCTTAAGGGACTATTAAAAACCAGCAATTCAGTTAAACTACCCGAAAATGAGCCAGTACCATGATACGACACTACCTCGCCCTCACCCGCTTTGACAAACCCATCGGCAGCCTATTGCTACTCTGGCCCACATTAACAGCACTTTTTTTGGCCGCACAGGGGCGACCCAGCGCCAAGAACCTCGTTATCTTCACACTGGGTGTATTTTTAATGCGCTCAGCCGGCTGCATTGTGAATGATCTCTTGGATCGAAAGCTTGATCGCCACGTGGCCCGCACCCAAAACCGCCCGCTGGCCGCGAATCAAATATCACCCACTCAAGCAGTGATCTTACTCGCGATATTATTACTCGGCGCCTTGCTGCTGGTGTTACCAACCAATGCCGAAACGATACTGCTGGCCTTCGTCGCACTGGCCATGACATTGGCCTACCCCTTAATGAAACGCTACACGCATTGGCCACAAGCCTGGTTGGGGGCGTGCTTTAACTTTGGTATCATCATGGCGTTTAGCGCTTCGAACAAACCTTTAGGCTTAAGCTGCTGGTTACTGTACGCAGCCAACATCGTTTTCACCGTGGCTTATGACACCTTTTACGCCATGGTTGACCGCGACGACGACATCAAAATCGGCATCAAATCCACGGCTGTTTTGTTTGGCGATAACGATCGCCGGTACATCGCCATCTTCCACATCGTCTACCTATTACTCATCGTGATCGTCAGCCAAATAACATCACTCAATCATTGGTTTGACTTTGGCCTAGCACTCGCCATTGCAAGCTTAGCGTATCAGCACACCATCACCCGCCACCGCAAGAAAACAGACTTCTTCAAGGCTTTCTTGAACAGCCATTACACACTGCTGGCGATTTTTTTGGGCGTATACTTAAGCCTATTACCCTATTAAAAAAGCCGGACAATTGCCCGGCTTTATGGCTACACCCTGGTCTCTAAGCTTTAAGCTGTGAAACAAAGGCTGACTGAATGTATTGAGTGTACGTTTGCTTGTTCGGCAAATAGACTTTGCCGGCTGCGCGACACATCACCGCGTTGCTGTTTTGATCAGCCTTCATGGTGAAAGCAGCGACGCCAACCTGGTCTTTCACTTTCGATTGAAACGCCTTTGCGCTAGCGTGGTCTGATTGGTAGTTCGCCACGTGGTAAGACACACACCCAGAAAGCAAAAAGGCTGGCAAGGCAGAGAGAGTTAACCATACATATTTTTCATACAGAGGATCCTTTGAAGTTAAGAAAATTAAAGCCACTTAATGTGGCCGAAAAATCGGCGCGCACCACTGTCATTTTCATTCATAAACTGTAGAATAAGATTCACCATATACGGTTAGATATACCCATGAAACGATCTCGCGCAACAGTCTACATTGCCTGGCTTATGACCCTGATCTTGGTTTTTTTTATTGTTTCACTAGCCTATATACGCTTGAGCACACGCTCACCCATCATCATTCATGGCTTACCTCACGAAGACATCATTGTGCCACACAAGGCGCCCACGCTGCCAAACAATCAAAAAGTCGTGCGCATTTTAATCATTGATGGCGGTGGTATTCACGGCATTATTCCCGCCTATATTTTAAATTATTTATCTGAGAAAACGGGTAAACCGATCAGTCAATTATTTGATATCATGGCTGGCACTTCCTCAGGCTCTATCAGCGTAACCGCATTAAACACACCAGACAAAAACGGCAAGCCGAAGCTATCCACGCAAGATTTAATTGGAATTTACAATCACATTGGTCCACAGTTATTGAAAAATCCGTGGTATCACCAAGTGCTGACATTAGGCGGTCTCATCGGTCCGATGTTGCCAGCCTCGAACCTTGACCACGCTTACGAAAAATATCTTGGTCAAACCACTCGCTTTGACGAGCTCATCAAGCCTGTGCTCGTGCCCGTCTATAGCTTTCAAGAACGGCGTGTGCTGTGGTTTAAAAGCTGGGAGCTTGGCAAGTCAGGCAGACCGGACTTTTACACGCACGAAGTGGTCTCTGCTGCCACCGCAACACCCGGTGTTTTCCCGCCGGTTATCATTCAGAGCATGGAAAGTAGGCAGAGCTATCTCGCCGGCGATGCCTTTAATGCGGTCAATGATCCAGGACCACCAGCACTGTTTGCCGCCATGAAGCTTTACCCTAACAAACGCTACCTTGTGGTTTCACTAGGCACTGGTGAAGACAGTACAAACATTCCTGGCAATCAAGCCATTCACTGGGGTTTAGCGCAGTGGATGCGCTACATTCTGATCGACTTTATGAAAGGTCAAGTAGACACAACCGTTAACATCATGCAAAACCTTCAAGAAATAATACCCAAACGTTTTGTTGCTTATTATCGCTTTAACGCCCCCATCCCACCTCAACTCGACGACCCATTTAATGTGAGCCCCAAAAATATAAAAGCCTTAAATCACGTTGCCCAAGCAATCGTCAATAGTCGACGAGCGGCACTCGATAAAGTTGCCTGCGAGCTCTCGCCTCAAAGCTGTCCAGTAGCTATCAAGTAAGCATTTAAGAACACTCCTAATTGCGATCAGAGCATCTTCAGCGTAAGATGTGCCAATCAATTTCAGCAAAAAGGGATAGAAAATGAGCAAAAAATACGACGCACTCCCCATCATAGCGTTAAGCAAAGAAAATACCTATACCCACCCCGAAGCCATGCCAGAACTTATCCACTGGGATGATAAAGCCTTAAATGTGATGATTAATTTCGAAACCGTTCGTCCAGCACTGGCACGCCCCAAAGACTTGATCGATGATACCTTGGTAAAAATGAAATCTTCCGGCCGATTAGTGATGTTGGTCGTAGACGAAGACTGCGTGGTCGGTGCCGTAAGCTCTGGTGACCTGCAGGGCGCCAAACCCTTGAAAATCACCCAAGAAGATCGCATTAAACACAGCGAAATCACCGTCAAGATGGTCATGACACCCAGAGAAAAACTACTCACCCTAAACTATCAAGACTTACGTTTTGCCAAGGTGGGCAATTTGATCAAAACCTTGCGAGAGAATAACTCGCGCTACGCGCTAGTCGTCGACATTCAAGAAGGCAGCAGTGAGCAGCGCGTGCACGGTCTGGTGAATGCTTATGACATCATCAAGCGATTAGAACACAACCCAGGCGCACCGATGCACGAAGCGCACTCTATCCTTGAACTTAAGAAAGCCTTGGATTAATGACGCTCGCTCGCTTTTCACAACTTAACTTTAGCGAGTATTTAAAACGCGATACACTCGATACGCTCGACCAACATTTTTTAAGCCTACTGGCATCGCAGCAAAAAAACTTGCACCGTGATCTGTTGCGCTATCGCGAAAATCCCAAGACATTTTCAAGCCTACAAATAAGCGAGTTAATTATTCACGCGGCACGCGAGCTTGAAAATTTTATTGCCGAGTTTTTTGACATTGAAAGCGCCACGGCCGCACAACAAACCTTCATTGAAAAAGACAAAGCGATCTTTGCGTTTAAAAAATGGATTGTGCTTCGCCGAGCCAAACGCCGTCTCACACGTGAAGAAACGCTAGAGCCTTTTGAATCTCTTAACGCGTGGCTTAACAATCAGCTCGATGAATCAGGCGACAAAGAGTTAGCCGTCAGCGAGCTGGCTGTGCGCTACCTGGACGATAAAGAAGCTTATGAGGCCAAGCTTGAAAAATTGACGCAGTGGGCTATTCATTGCTTAAAAGATCATAGCAAGCATGTCAGCGGCTGGGTCAGCTTTAAATTACCCAAACGCACAGACTACCGACGACTAATCCCCATCATTACCGAGCACGGCGCTCAACAGCTACCCGCTGAACAATGGCGATCGCGCGATGGCTTTGATTTGACGGACAGCGGCATGAATGAGCGCCAAGTCCAGGCGGAAATTGACTATTGTGTGCTTTGCCATGATCACGATGGCGATTTTTGCTCTAAAGGTTTTCCCGAGAAAAAAGGCGAACCTGAGCTGGGCTTTCGAAAAAATCCGCTGGATAACACGCTAACCGGCTGCCCGCTGGATGAAAAAATCTCTGAGATGAACACGCTGCAAAAAGAAGGCTTAAGCATTGCAGCACTTGCAACCATCATGATTGACAACCCGATGTGTCCTGCCACTGGCCACCGTATTTGTAATGACTGCATGAAAGCGTGCATCTATCAAAAACAAGACCCAGTCGATGTGCCGCAAATTGAAACACGTATTTTAAAAGATGTGTTAAGCCTCCCCTATGGCGTCGAAATTTACGACCTACTCACACGCTGGAACCCTTTGCGCTCAGAACAATTCGTGGAAAAACCGTATAACGGCAAAAAAGTCTTTATTGCGGGCATGGGGCCTGCAGGTTTTAGCCTCGCGTATCACTTGCTCATGGAAGGTTGCGCCGTGGTAGGCAGTGACGGTCTAAAAATCGAAGACTTGCCTCAAACCTATTTAAACACTGCGATTGAACACTACTCAGATATCACCGAGCCTTTAAGCACACGCCAAGTACTAGGTTTTGGTGGTGTCGCCGAATACGGCATCACCGTGCGATGGGATAAAAATTTTTTAAAGCTGATCTATATCAGTCTGTCGCGACGCAAGCATTTCCAACTGTTCGACGGCGTGCGCTTTGGCGGCACGGTCACGATCGAGTCACTTTATGCCATGGGCTTTGATCATGTGAGCATCGCCGTGGGCGCGGGCTTACCCAAAGCCTTACCCATACCGGGCAGCATGGCCCCTGGCATGCGACAAGCCAACGATTTTTTGATGGCCTTGCAATTAACCGGCGCGGCTAAGAAAGACAGTCTTGCCAACGTGCAGCTGCGCTTACCCGCAGTGATTATTGGCGGTGGCTTAACCGGCGTGGATGCTGCGACCGAAGCACAAGCGTATTACATCAAACAAGTCGAAAAAACCTTGGCGCGCTATGAGGCACTTTGCAAAAGCCAAAGTGAAGCCAGCATTAGAAATGAATTTGACAAAGCCAGCTTAGCTATACTGGATGAATTCTTAAACCATGGCGAACAAGTCCGAAACGAACGAAAAATAGCACAGCAAGAAGACCGGGCGCCGAATTTTCTGCCGCTTATCCATGCCTGGGGTGGCGTTACGATTGCCTATCGCCGCCATATTCACGAATCACCGGCGTATATCAGCAACCATGAAGAACTGCACAAAGCGCTTGAAGAAGGTTTATTTTACCGTGATTGCGTCAGTCCCGTTGAAGTCACGCTTGATGCTTTTGGTCACAGCGAGACACTAATCATGCAAACGCGCCGTTGCGATGAAGACGGTCATTGGCATGATACCGATGAATACATCACGCTACCCGCTAAAACTATCTTGGTAGCCACGGGCGCAAGCCCAAATGTGGCGTATGATTTTGAACACCAAAACCTGCTTAAACGCACAAAAATGCAATACGACACCTATGACTTAGACGAAACGGGGCTAAACCCGACAGCTTCAGGAGAGCACGTCAAAAGCAAAGACTTTGGTCCCTTTACCTCCTATGCCGATAACAATCATTTTGTGAGCTTCTTAGGTGATGTGCACCCCACTTTCCACGGCAATGTGGTGCGCGCGATTGCTTCTGCCAAACGCAGCCACCCGAAAATCATGCGGGCTTTAGCGTTAAGCTCACCAAACGCAAGTGATCACCAAAGCTTTGCTGATGATATTCATGCGCGCTTGGACGCAAAACTTTTGAACAAAAGACTGCTCAGCGAATCTGCGTGGGAGCTCACCTTTCACGCACCTGAGGCAGCCAAACGTTTCAAGCCCGGCCAGTTTTATCGCCTTCAAAATTATGAAACACATGCGCGCACCAAACACAACACACGCCTTCAAATGGAGCCTTTGGCTTTGTTGGCCAGCCGTGCCGATAGTGATCAAGGCACTGTGACGACTCTGCTCATCAACCGCGGCGTGAGTTCAGCGATCGCGCAAACGATGGAAGCCGGCGAACCGGCCAGCCTCATGGGCCCAACGGGTGTGCGATCAAAAATCCCCAACACACCGCAAAATATTTTAATTATCGCCAACGAGATTGGCTTGGCTTATGCACTGGCCCTAACGCCCGCACTGCGCGACGCAAACTGCCCCGTCACTTTGCTAGCCTACGCCGAAAATAAAAAGGATTTCTTCTATCAAGATGAACTCAATAAACTGTGTGATAACACACACTGGATCACTGACTCACCTGAAAAATATTTAATGACACACCCTGAAATCATTAAAGGGCAAGATCGCATCACCCTTTTCGGCGATGCGTGTTTATTAAAAAACATTCAAGCCTTGAGAAGCGGCACATTAGCTCACCTATTCAAACCCGAAGCCCGAGTCTATGGCAGTGTCCACAGCACCATGCAGTGCATGCTCAAAGGTGTGTGTGCACAATGCTTACAGTGGCAAATTGATCCAGCAACAGGCAAGCGCACAAAAGCGGTGTTTGCTTGCTCTTGGCAAGATCAACCGCTAGAGATGATTGATTTTGATAATTACGCTGAGCGCAGCCTGCAAAACAAAATGAGCGAAACCTTATCTCGCTTATGGTACGAACACATCAACAAGGAGGTTACACATGGGTAAACAACGCAAAACCTGCACCATGGCCGAAGTGATGCCGCCGGAGCGCGCCAACTTCACCGGTCACATTCACGGTGGGTATATTATGTTACTCATGGATCGCGTGGCCTATGCTTGCGCGGCACGCTACTGCGGCAAAGACGTGGTCACCATTTCTGTCGACCAAGTGATTTTCAAACAACCTATTTACGTGGGCGAACTCGTGACCTTTAAAGCCAGCGTAAATTACACTGGCAACACTTCGATGGAAATTGGGATTAACGTCACCGCCGAAAATGTGAAAACCGGCGAAGCTCGCCACACGAATAGCTGCTATATCAATATGGTCGCCATCGATGATAACGGCAAACCGGCTGTTGTGCCCAAACTCGCCTTAGACACTGAGCTTGATCAGCGCCGATTCAAAGAAGCCGAATTGCGACGCAAGCTTCATCGCGAACAAAGCGCGCGGCATGAAGCCATCAAACAGCAGACCTAGCCTACCCTCGTTAAACTTGTCATACAACTCACTCCTCGAACGGTGCCAACTGGTGCGAAAAAAGGTAACCACGAAGGACGAGGTGCGCCGGGGTTTGAAAAACTCGCCGGCGCGATAGCGCTGGCGTCACTGCGTTGTCGAGAAACAGCCGGTGTCTGTGCTTGACTACTTTTCATTATGAATCCCCCCTAGACTATCCTTGTTCATTTTATGCTCAATTTATTAAGCAAACCTTAAAAGTGGAATATTATTAACCAAAAAATGGCGGGGATATAAAACTCCCATTGAATTCAAAAACTTGCTAGACTGATCGGCATGAAAAAGAATCACTTAGCACAATATGGCCTCTTGGCTGTCATCGTAGGCTTTACTGCATCCTTATTTTATATCTTTGATTTTGTCGCGCGCGTCATGCCTTCTGCCATGACACACGAACTTATGCAAGCCTTTAGCGTGCAAGCGGGCGCACTGGGCGTGCTCTCATCACTCTTCTTTTACGGCTACGCCCCCATGCAAATTCCTGCGGGTATTTTGCTGGATAAATTAGGCGCCAGAAAAGTGCTCACCTTGTCTTTGTTATTCAGCGCATTGGCCACACTGGCCTTCGCCTACACCAGCCACCTGGGTGTGGCCATGGTCTGCCGTTTTATCATGGGTTTTATGGCCGCCTTTGCTTATATTGGTGCACTCAAAGTAGGTGCACATTGGTTTAAAGCCCAACACTTTGCAATCTACGCAAGCCTTGTGCAAATTTTTGGTTGTGTAGGTGCAATTGTTGGCGAAGGCCCTGTGGCCAAACTCACCGCAGAATACGGTTGGCAACACGCCAGCATTCTAGTTGCGGTGCTCGGCTTTATCTTTGCCGTGCTCACCGTGCTGATTGTGCGAAACCACCCACCCAAGCCTTGGGCAAATTACATTGGTCACACCATTAATCTCGCGGAAAAAGAAAAATCCCTGCCCTTCTGGCATATTTTCAAAAGCCGCACGATTTGGGTGAGCGCCTTATACGGCTTTGCGATTTGGTCGCCCATCAGTATTTTTGCCGTATTATGGGGCGTGCCGTTTCTCTCACGCGCCTACCACTTAACGAATGTGAACGCAGCCAGCAGTTTATCTTTTGTTTGGATTGGCGTGGCTGTCGGTGGGCCCATCATCACCACGCTTTCAAGCTGGCTAAAACAGCGACGCTTGATGATGATAGCAAGCTCGCTTATCGGCTTAATTAGCGGCGTGTGGATGATTTATTTCCCACCGAGCTCAACAGCTTTGCTCATTATTTTCTTGCTACTCTTTGGTGCTGCAGCCTCATCCATGGCCTTAACGTTCGCCTTGATCATGGATACGCAACCCAAATCTTTGATCGCCACAGCGTCTGGCTTCATCAACATGGCCATTGTACTTGGCGGATTAACATTGCAGCCCGCCGTAGGTTTTATTTTAGATGCGATTTGGAAAGGCCAGGTTGATGCCAGTGGCGGCCCCATCTACTCGATCGGTGATTACCAAACAGGCTTAATGGTCGTGCCCATCTCTTTCGCGATTGCGCTACTGACAGCCCTATTTCTAGTGCAAAAAAAGTAGCAACGATTTTACCTTTCCCGGATTACCACCCGTCTTCGCTTTCGCTACGACGAGGTTCAATCCAGACTACATTCACGAAGCAGCAACAAACTAACGTAGCAACCGTCTTTGCGAGGAGCGACGCGACGAAGCAATCTCCATATTAATGAGCAAGATTGCCGCGCTCACTATCGTTCGCTCGCAATGACATTGGCGATAAAATGTAGCCTGTTGACGAGCTCAGCGAGGATAACCCGGGTTTAAATTTCCCGGATTATCACGCCTTCGGCGTTCCATCCAAACGATGCAAGCAAGTTTTTACAGCGTACTCTGAACCGCGATTAAACGCTGCAAATCAGGCTCGCTAGGGTAATTTAGCTTGATGACATTGATCGTGTGAGCTGCTGCCGATTTCAAACCCAAACGCTGGTACGACATAGCCATCAACACCAAAGCCCCTGGTACAGCAGTGCTTTGTTGGAAGTGCTGAACCACCAAGTTCGCACGATTAGCGGCGGCCACATAGGAATGGCGCTCAAAATAAAATTTAGCAATTTCCAAGTTATGCAAGGCAATAATATTACGGATATACACCATACGGCGACGCGCATCTGGCGCATACTTACTGTGCGGATAGTCGCTGATGATATGCTGAAAATCCAAAAACGATTTTTGCACATCATCCAAACCGCGTTGGGCATAGTCGGTGTCGTAATGCTGATCCAAGAAACTTCGGTTTCGGTAAAATTCAGACAAACCACGCATGTAATAGGCATAGGCGACGTCTTTATCCATAGGGTACAGCTGAATAAAGCGATCCGCGGAGGCCAAGGTCATGCCCACATCGTCGTTTTTATAATAACAATAAATAATATCTAACTGCGCATTTTTCGCGTATTGTCCGAACGGATACAAGGTCAACAAGCCTTCAAAATGTTTGGTGCATTGATCCCAGTCTTGGTGGAATAAGGCATGGCGCCCACCCAAATAAATCTGTTTCTCTGTTTTGCCTTTGTAAGGAGCACCCGGATCATCAACGGCAACATCCTTTGAGCAGGCACTCAAAAGAAGGGCCGCGGCTGTTAGTAAGGCAAATAAGTGTAATCGACGTTTTATCATGCTCTATTATCTTGTATGCTATTCAATGCTTGGCGATTATAACGAGCTTTTAGCTCTCTGGCTATCACTGTAATGAACAACACAATTGAACACAATTTAATCATCCCGGAAAACTGTCACGGCATGCGATTCGACGCGGCTGCTGCATCACTGTTACCCGATTACTCCAGAGCCAAACTCAAAGCCTGGATTCAATCGGGTGAACTCACCTTAAACGAAGAAACGGCACTCCCCAAACACAAAGTTAACGTCGGTGACACTTTACGTTTACACACCCAGCTAGCCGATGAAGGTGATTGGCAAGGCGAAAATATTACCTTGAATATCGTATTTGAAGACGAGAACCTGATGATCATCAACAAACCGTCCGGGCTTGTCGTTCACCCAGCCGCCGGCAACCACAGTGGCACACTCGTCAATGCGCTCATTTTCCATGAACCTGAGCTTAAGCAGCTACCCCGCGCTGGTATCGTTCATCGACTTGACAAAGACACCACAGGCCTAATGGTCGTGGCCAAAACACCCAGCGCACACCAGCACTTAGTGCGCGAGATACACGCACGCGATATTCATCGCCACTATAAAGCGCTAGTGTACGGTGCCCTCACCGGCGGTGGCACCGTTGATCAACCGATGGGGCGACATGCCAAAAACCGTTTAAAAATGGCAGTTGTGCATAGCGGCAAACCGGCCGTCACACATTTTCGTATTGCTGAGCGTTTTAAGCATTTCACATTACTCGATGTGCAGCTTGAAACCGGCCGAACGCATCAAATTCGTGTGCACATGGCTCACCGACTCAACCCCATCGTGGGTGATCCAGTGTATGCCAAGCTTCGCCTACCGCAAGGCGCGGATGAAACCTTGAAACAAGCCCTAAGAGACTTTACTCGCCAAGCACTGCATGCTGCGCATTTAAGCCTAACGCACCCTGTCACAGGCGAGCGTTTAAGTTTTGACGCACCACTGCCTGACGATATAAAAGATTTGCTTGAAGTTATTCGAAACCATGATCATTAAGCCTAACTGGCCAGCACCCGCCAATGTGTTCGCGGCATCAACCACCCGTCAAGGTGGCGTGAGCCAAGCACCTTTTGACACGTTTAATGTGGCACACCACGTGGGTGATTCTCCTGACGACGTTCAGAAAAATCGCGTGATTCTTCGTGAAACTTTAGCGTTGCCTAGCGAGCCCTTGTGGCTAAACCAAACACACTCTAACAGTGTGAGCACGGGCGGCAATTGCGAAGCCGATGCGGCCTATACGCGCGAACCAAATACTCCACTGGTGATCATGACCGCTGATTGCTTGCCGATTTTATTGTGTGACACAGAGGGCACAGAAGTTGCCGCCATCCACGCTGGCTGGCGCGGCTTAGCGCATGGCGTCATTGAAAACACACTGAAACATTTCAGCGCCAAACCCGAAAATATTTTAGCTTGGCTAGGGCCTGCCATTGGCCCTAGCGCGTTTGAAGTCGGCCAGGATGTCTACGATGCTTTCACCCAACACGACGCACAGGCTGCACAAAATTTTACAGCAAAAACGCCCGGAAAATACCACTGTGATATGTACGGTTTAGCCAAACAACGGTTGAGCCAGCTTGGTGTACAGCATATCAGTGGTGGTGATTTTTGCACCTACACAGACAAACGGCGCTTTTACTCTTATCGACGCGATCAACGCACAGGCCGCATGGCACACCTTATCTGCTTAAACCAAACAGACTAAAGAGGAAAAACATGAGGGTTGAGGTAAAAGACATCAAAGATGGCGCATCACTCATTCAGTTTCTAGAACAAGCTGAAACACACTCTATAAAACAATTTCTAGGGAAATTTTATCAGCGACTGTACGCGATCAACACAAACGATCAAAGCAACCCTCAACACAGGTTATCTCACGACACCAATGCCGTGGAACGCTTAGCAAGACGATTAGACTCGATGGCAAGACTAGTGGTGGGCGATGAGGTTTGCGCCGCTGTCTGCCTTGTTAGAAAAGACAGTGGCTTTGAACTTTGGTTCTCAACCAACCAACAACACGAAGACCCAAAGCTCTACGACCGCGTTAGAAGCCTTTTTCAGCACGTAGGTGTGCTTGCGAAATTATTGCATGAATCACGCGCGACAGTGCTCGTTTCACACGAGTTACTGAACGCAATGAGAAAACGTGTTTTGCTTTTGTGCCTCAAACCCTATATTCTTTACCGGCAACCCAAAAACTCAGTCCCCAGCTCGAACGACCAGACTTCACTAGACACCTTTCTTGAGCATGTCGTTGAAAGCATTAATGCCTTTTACACAAACACTGGAAGCGATGATGCCTATGACGTGGTTGAAGCCTGGATCAAAACACACTTTGAAACCCTAGCCGCCAGCCATTTAAGTGATCATTTCAAAAGCCAAACGGGCACCTTAAAACAAATTCTAAGCCGATACTTACAGGATCTTTTGAAACTCGAGCAGTTTTTTTCATCAAAGGCAGAGTGCAGCGAATTAGCCAAGGTTTTTTCAGAAAGACGATTCAACTTCAAGATCATAGACACAGGCAATGCCGACACACATGCCGAAATGAGACTCCTGACTGAATTGGCAGAACAAGGCGATAAAACTGACTATATTGGGCTTAGCAAGCTGCCTTGTGCCTATTGCCACATGGCATTGACCACCTTAGAGAAAGAACCGCTATTCATTCAAGACAGTGATGCACCCATTACACGAGGTTTTCACGGCAACCCGTACCCTTGGCGAATTCCCCACTTGCTCCTTAGCGAACGATGGCAGCGTGCTTGGCTTGGCGATGAGCTTTTTGAGATATTAAGAGCACTCGACGGCGAAAGCGTGACAACACGCATTAACGATGATCAAACAGAAACCTTAAGGCTTAGCCTTGTAGCTTTACATTGCTTACAGTATTTACCCATGTTAAACCAGAAACACCTGAAACATCTTGGCATTACCTTGAAACTCGAACGAAACGCTCGCGAGGCAGCCGACCCTTCCACCCTCGTTTCATGCGCACAAGTAAACCCATCAGCTAGGGCCTTGCGACTGGCTTATTTTTGGTTCAATGAACGCCGCACAAGCTCCCAACCGCCGCCAGCACATAAAGGTAGTAAGCTTGGCTACATAACACCTTATACCACCCTTCTTTTACGAAGGGCGAAAACCACCGATGATATAAAGGAGAAGCAAAACCAGCCGTCTAGAGAGGAAACTCCGCGCCCAAAGTCTCGCTAAAAAAGCACAAGGTATCTGATTGTTACCCCATTCTGGGTAAAGCTTGAAATTCTCGGTAGCTCCTCAGTAGATCAGCATCATAATCAGCCATACCCTGAACAAACCTCTGATCAAAAGCCTGAAGCATCTCATCCTTAGACAAATCTGACTGAATAAGGTTAAGCAAAACAGCACCAAACAATCCCGCCAAGTTGAAAGCTTTTCCACCATAATTATCTAAATACATTAGAAACCTCCAAGTATCAGTGGTATCAAGAATCTGCTTAATTAAACCACCTAACTCTTCTTGAGTCACCAGCATAATATACCTCATATTGTTAGTGTGGCTCATAGAGTAACAGCACAAACTGAAGATAACCTTAACAGATAAAAACTCACGGTGAATGCGCCTTAGATAGCGAGTTTCGGTATTCTTCGGCAAGCTGTGAGAGAGGTTTATTGCGCTCGATTTCTCGATTAAAAAACTCAAGGCCACACTCCTGCCAGAAAGCCTTATAGGCGGGTCTCAAACTCTTATGCGATAAACATAGCTCAACGAACTTATTAATGACAGCTTGCTTTATCGCAGGCAAATTTAATCTATCAGTCGGAGAACAATACAGTATTGAATTATTGAGGGTGGTCTCAAAAGCTTCGCGAACAGTCCTATTTTTCGAAAAGTGACTATTATTTAGAAATCGCAAAAAAGCATTAATCAACGGGTGTGACCTTGGTGCCAAACTACTGAGCATTCCACCCCAAAACCTACCGATTAAAATTCTAGGGTGACTTTCCGGCGGCCTTCTAAAGCTCCGAGCCAACCTAGACGGAGGCTTAGCCAACTTTTCATCACTTGCCTCACCGCGCCATAATTTGCCAAGCTCAGGAAGTCGCTCACGAGAAAAATCAGTAAAACGATAATCCTTAAGCAAAAAATTCTCATACACATAGCGAAGATTGACGCGATCAATATCCAAGCAAAGATACTGTCTAGGTGTGCCAATCGGCTTAAGGAGGAAAAAGGCACCATCCGAACACGCACTCCCTGTCATTATCGTGATATTCAGTGTGGCAGAAAAAACACGAATAGCTGGACTCAAAAAGGCCTTATTAGCTGGGGTTTATTGCCGAACCCTGGTTTTGAAATTCTTGGTAAAGTTTAGAAAACTCTTGATGCGTATCAAGCTTGAGCCGAAAACGTGTTTCAAAACAGTCAGGAATATCAAACGCCGGTTGCTTATCAGTATAGGCTTGTAACCCCGAAGCAATCATCGCAAGAAAGAAGTTAGCCATCTTAACGCCTAGCAAGCCATTACTAGAAGGCATGGTTTCAAGAAACCGCAAAAAACTATCACAAAATTTAAAGCTTGCCACATCTTTAGCCAAAAGAATTTTTCTCTGACCATTTTTTCTATAGACAAAAAAACGATCACTGAAGGTTCTATCAAAACTCTGCCTGAATGAAGCAGTATCTTGAATATCATAACCAGGAGCTCTTTTTAACTCACACCTTGCAGAAAACAATTTCTCAGAAAATGCGGCCTCTGAATACTGATCAAACCATTTCGGATGAACAGTGTCTAAAACCCAGACACGGCAACGCCTTCCTGACTCTGAAGACTGATAAGCCTCAGAGTGCCAAGTCGCCACACTCTCCAGTTCTTTTCTCTCAAAAAATGCAAGATACTCATTGATAGCATCAAGGTGTTTACCTAACTTCCCTCGAACAATGACTTCTCTCCTAAGCATTTGATCGATATTGTCAAGCCGCAAAATTGCGGTCAGCGTCACTGATTCGCGAATGCAGTAAAACTGCTCATGTGGATAGAGGTCTATACGAAGAAATGTTTCACAAAAACTCCGAGTCAAACCCGTCTTCGATAGCAAAAACTCAGCAACCGCGTATTGAGCCTGCTGATCTAAATCGCAAAATTTTCTATCCATAAAGCCAACCTAGTTATTATTTTTATCGGGCCAATGTACCAAAAAAAGCTTAAGGATTTCTTACAGGCGCTTCTCGAAATTCAAATCGCCAAGAGAAACGCAGCAAAATTTGACGAAAAAGCTCAGTTTACATAGGCGTAAATGAGCATCTCCCATCAAGTGTGGGACAAGCTTTGAGGAGAATTTTGCACAGTTTATCTCAGTGAGTTGGATTTCGAGAGGGGCCTTTATGAAAAAGGAGCCTTTAAGCCCCTCCCCTGAATAAGCCCGCTTACATGTGCGAAACGATGGCCTTCATTTGTTCAGCCGTTACCGGATAAACGGTGAAGTCTTTATGACCGCCGCGTTTATACTTGGCTTTAACCTGATAAACACCGTGGCGCTCCTTAATCCACAAGTGTTTTACTTCCTGTGGTTGATTGGTGCTCACATTATACAATGTCAGATAATCGCCATTCTTTGAGGGCATCAGCTTACCCGTCTTCATAGAGCCGTCTGGATAAATATACAAACGCTGACCCACGGTTTTGCTAGCCGTATCTGGCATAATGAACACCAGCTTATGGCTTTTACCTTCGTACACGACACAACTCATGGATAATTTAAAAAAGTCTTGAAAAATCAAAGGGCTCGCTGATAATGCCCCCTCATGGAAAACGACTAAAT